>NC_016108.1 GCF_000968535.2 Methylotuvimicrobium alcaliphilum 20Z | reverse complement strand
GATCATTCAGTTTAATGGTGCCAGCTTCTTTTTTCATGATAGCCATGTAGTTAGGCATCGGGTGGGCGTGCATCATATTTTTCATGTTAGCTTGCTGATTTAATCCCATCGCGGATTTTTGCAGCGTAACCAATTGCGTCCATTGTTCAGAGGTCAAAATGGTTTGCAACAGGTCGCGGCATTTGGTTTTTAGCTCTGCCAAAGTGCGGCGCATCACCGCTATTTCATCAAACTTTTTCATCATGTTTTCTAGGTTTGTGCCGTCCATAGAGGCTTCTGCCAATGTGTGTTCAGCAGCCACGATGTCCGCAGCCAGTTCTGTTGCTTTAGTGTGATGTTCTTGGCCACGCGTCGACTCGTCA
Organism: Methylotuvimicrobium alcaliphilum 20Z; assembly: GCF_000968535.2. Classification (NCBI taxonomy): domain Bacteria; kingdom Pseudomonadati; phylum Pseudomonadota; class Gammaproteobacteria; order Methylococcales; family Methylococcaceae; genus Methylotuvimicrobium; species Methylotuvimicrobium alcaliphilum. The sequence continues at coordinate 128,053 of NC_016108.1, read as the reverse complement.
GGTTGTGGGTGATCATTCAGTTTAATGGTGCCAGCTTCTTTTTTCATGATAGCCATGTAGTTAGGCATCGGGTGGGCGTGCATCATATTTTTCATGTTAGCTTGCTGGGCTGTGTTTGACGATTGATCTTGATGACTCATAATTATTCCCTGTTTAAGTTGATTGAAAATGTAATTTAGGGTTGCCCGAATTTGAAGTTGTGAAGATATTCAGATCCTGCAAGCAAAAATTACTGTGACCAGTCTAATTAAAAATGGGCGTCAAGTCCGTACGTTAACGTACACAAACTGGGGAAAAGTCGAGCGAATTAGGATGTCATTGGATTTTGTGCCGACTGGGTTGGCGACTTCAACTTAACCGGCGGCCATTCTGTTTAGCTTGAGTGATTTCAATTCAGCCTCAATATCCAGCACCGTTGTTTTCCTCATCGATCAGGCTGCCACTAAACGCTGGTTTTAACAGCTCATAACATTGAGTGTTGGTCATCGGTTCTTCCTTCGGTCATAACGTTTTCAGTTGAGATAATTGTCACTAAGTTAGCCAACGAACAGAACAACTTGGATGGTTTGTTTATGGTGAAAACTTTCACACGAACTGGAAACACGATTCTAAAGTTGGGACTTAAAAAATCCCGTTCGCCCTGAGCTTGTCGAAGGGGGGCGGTATTTTCTAATCACTTGACGGGTGACTGAGTTGCAGGCCGTCCATGCTTCGACTTAGCTCAGCACGAACGACCTATAACACTCGCCTGCATTTTGCATAATGGCCTTCATTGATCGGGGTTCGCAGCGTTGCCAGAAAGGGCATTTTGTTTTGATTCAACATGAAGGCAAATAAAAATAGTCATCCCCTTGGATAAAAAGGATAAAGAGCATGCAAAACTTTGAACAGGTCAAAGATGTCATCCAGTACATTAAAATGATCCATGACCGCTTGCGGAAACTCTATGGTTCGCTTAACGAAAATGCCCGGCCAGAGCGGGAAAAAATGTTGTTGAATTACCTTATAGAACAACAGATACATTTGGAAAAAATGCTGGCAAATTTTGAATTATTAAATCAGCAGTCCGTTCTGGATAACTGGATGCAATTTACTCCCAGCATTGATATTCATCAATTGATCGACGACCAGAACCTGCTGTCAGAAGTCTCATTTGAAGCAATTGTCGAGTTGGCTGATTCGTTAAGCCAAGCATTGATTGCTTTTTATCGCGAAGCGGCAAATGAATCGGAATTACCCAAAGTCCGCATGATATTTGAAAACTTGGCAAATATGGCGATAAACGATAATCGCAAACAAAACCGGGCAGCCTTATTTGAAGCAATCTAGGAATCAATAAATCCAAATATTATTTGAAAAAAATGGGAATGTTTATTGATGAAGACACCGCCATCCAATAGCCGAATGAGCTGTTTCATCACTCACAATGTTTTTCATCTTCGTCTGTGAACTGGCCCTTGCGAGCATCCCGATTGCATTTGGCACGATGATAGAGAATGTTCTGTGCCGCTATTACCTGGTCTTTTTTACCAAGCCAAGCCGCTAAAGCAGGTTGCTGGATGGCTCGACCAAACGAAAAGCTCAATGCCCAAGGCAGCTGCGACTTGTATCGTACATTCATGGCATTCAAACGAGCCGAGGCCAGTCCGGCAGCTTGGCCGCCTGACAAGAACATAATTCCCGGCACCGCAGCAGGTACGGCGCGCAAAAGGCAGTTCACCGTGGCGTCGGCAACGTCGTCAAGCTTTGCTTGCTGTGGGCAGGCCAGCCCTGGCAACAGCATATTCGGCTTCAAGATCATGCCCTCCAGCAAAATCCCTTGACGATAAAGCTGGTTGAAAACAGTGTGCAGGACTTCCTCGGTTACCTCGCGACAGCGGTCCAGGCTATGCTCGCCAGCCATAATCACTTCCGGTTCTACAATCGGCACCAGTCCCGCTTCTTGACAGAGTGCGGCGTAGCGAGCCAAGGCGTGCGCATTCGCCTCGATGCAGCCGCGACTGGGAAGGTTGTCAGCCACCGTTAAAACGGCCCGCCACTTGGCAAATCGAGCACCCATCTGCACATACTCGGCCATGCGTTCGCGTAAACCATCCAATCCTTCGGTTATTTTTTCCTGAGGATGACCGGCCATGCCTTTTGCGCCAATATCGACTTTAATGCCGGGAATAATGCCCGCCTCGACTATAAGCTTGACAAAGGGCGTGCCGTCATCACTGCTCTGCCGAATGGTTTCATCATAAAGAATCAAGCCGCTAATCGATTCAGCCAAACCGCTGGTGGTGACTATTAACTCCCGGTAGTCATGCCGGGCCGCTTCGGTTTGAGGTATCGCCAAGGCAACAAAACGTTTATTGCAGGTTGTGATGCTTTCATCGATTGCCAAAAGGCCTTTGTCATCCGCGACCAGCGCGCTTGCGGTATCTATCAGCATTTGTCTATGCATGAGCGTTTTTTCCATTTTCAAATTGCGAGTAACCATCTGTATTGCTGTGTCTGGTTGCGGCGCTATAGCTCACCATTTTTGCGCTTGAGGGCACGAACGGAATCAAACACTTACCGTTCGTCCAAGCCTGTCGAAGTATTTAATCAGCGCTTCCCTAACCGGCTAGCCTTGGCTTGATCACATGACTGCGGCCCCACTGCCAGTTCAGAATCTCCGGCATGTCTTCACCGTATTGATTGATGTACTGCCTGTGCGCAATTAACTTGGATTGGAGTTGTTGCTTTAGGTGAATGCCTTTTTCTCCGGTCTGCGGCAGTCTGTCTATAGTGTCCATTACCAGATGAAAGCGATCCAAATCGTTGAGTACGGTCATATCAAACGGCGTGGTGATGGTACCTTCTTCCTTGTAGCCGCGAACGTGGATGTTTTCATGGTTGTTTCGGCGGTAAGTGAGCCTATGGATCAACCAGGGATAGCCGTGGAATGCAAAAATCACCGGTTTGTCCTCGGTGAACAGTGCATCGAAATGGCTATCGCTCAAACCGTGCGGGTGCTCGCTTTGGGGTTGCAGCTTCATCAAGTCTACGACGTTAACCACCCGGACTTTCAATTCGGGCAAGTGCTCATTCAGGATGGAGACTGCCGCCAGTGTCTCTAATGTAGGCACATCACCGCAACAGGCCATGACCACGTGAGGGGCATTTCCATGATCATTGCTGGCCCAATGCCAGATACCAATGCCTTCACTGCAATGCTTGACCGCCGCATCCATGCTCAGCCACTGCGGTGCCTGATACTTGCCGGCGATCACCACATTTACGTAATGCCGGCTGCGTAGACAGTGATCCCATACCGACAACAGACAATTGGCATCCGGCGGCAGATACACCCGCACCACTGCGGCTTTTTTATTCACTACGAGGTCGATGAAACCGGGGTCTTGATGGGTAAAACCATTGTGGATTTGATTCCAGACGTGGGAAGCCAGTAAGTAATTCAACGAAGCAATCGGCTGACGCCAGGGTAGTTGTGCGGTGATTTTTAACCATTTGGCATGCTGGTTAAACATGGAATCAATGATGTGGATGAAGGCTTCATAAGAGTTGAACAACCCATGCCGCCCGGTCAGCAAATAGCCTTCCAGCCAACCTTCGCACTGATGCTCGCTTAACATTTCCATGACCCGTCCGTCTTCAGCCAAAAATTCATCGCTGTCTTGGGTTCGTGCATCCCACTGCCGACGGGTTACCTCAAACACAGCGTTCAAGCGGTTGGATAGGGTTTCATCAGGGCCAAAGATACGGAAATTGCGTTGCGGCTGATTGAGCTTGACCACATCACGCAAGAAGACGCCCAGTTCGTGCGTATCAGCAGCCTTAACGGCGCCCGGTGTCGGCACAGTAACCGCGTAGTTTCGAAAGTCCGGCATGATCAAGTCGCGTAACAACTGTCCGCCGTTGGCATGAGGGTTAGCGCTCATGCGGCGCTCCCCCTTGGGCGCTAATTCGGCCAGCTCTGGAACTAGGCGGCCCGCTTCGTCAAATAGTTCTTCTGGACGGTAACTTTTAAGCCAGTCTTCCAGCATCTGCAGATGTTCCGGTTGACTGGCCGGGTCAGACAGCGGCACCTGATGCGAGCGGAAACTACCTTCGATTTGTTGGCCATCGACCCATTTCGGGCCGGTCCAGCCTTTGGGCGATTTCAACACAATCATTGGCCAGCGCGGCCGGGTCAAATCAGCATTACTGCGGGCATTGTGCTGAATACTGCGTATCTGTGACATTACAGAATCTAGGGTTTCGGCCATCGCTGCATGCATCAGTGACGGCTCATCGCCTTCGACATAATAAGGTGTCCAGCCGCAACCGCGCAGAAACTGATCTAATTCTTCAGGCTCAATACGGGCGAATACGGTTGGGTTAGCAATTTTGTAGCCGTTGAGGTGCAATATCGGCAGCACCGCGCCATCGGATAGCGGGTTAAGAAACTTGTTGGAATGCCAGGATGTCGCCAGGGGCCCGGTCTCTGCTTCACCATCGCCGACCACGCAAGCCACAATAAGGTCCGGATTGTCGAATACGGCTCCGAAGGAATGGCTGAGCGAATAGCCCAATTCGCCGCCTTCATGAATCGAGCCTGGACATTCCGGGGAAACGTGGCTGGGAATGCCGCCTGGAAAGGAAAACTGCCTAAACAACTTTTGCAGCCCCGCCTCATCTTGACTAATATCTGGATAGATTTCGCTGTATGTGCCTTCCAGATAGGTGTTGCCGACTAAAGCCGGACCGCCGTGGCCTGGGCCGGATACATAAATCATATTCAGATCGTGTTGCTTAATGATCCGGTTTAAATGCACGTAAATAAAATTCTGCCCCGGCGTCGTCCCCCAATGTCCGAGCAGCATGCGTTTAATATCCGTAATCTTGAGTGGCCGTTTAAGTAATGGATTATCGTAAAGATAAATCTGACCGACAGACAGGTAATTGGCGGCACGCCAGTAGGCATCAATGTTTTTCAGTAACTTTGCGGTCAGCCTGATTGGTTTGCGAGCTTGATTCATGATTTTATTCCTATAGCGCTTCTTGAGTGTCAGCAATACGGACTACCACTAACCACTGGGTGGCAATCTTGCCATTTAGTCGACAGCAGAAGAGGTAAATAAGCAGCTTGGCGTAAGTACCTGATTGATGCAGCGGTCCTTATGTTAACGCCGACATAAACCCGCAACTATTTGCCGCAGGATAAAAACAAAAAATACGGCGGACGGCACATTTTTAAAAGCATTAAACAACGACCCGCTAAAACGGGATCTCATCATTGAAATCGCACTCCTCATGTTCCGCCTGTTGTTCATCCTGTATTGTTTTGTACATGTCCAGGATATCCTCACCATAACGTTGCCAAATGGCTTCTTTCAAATCATCGAGCAACTGATAGACGCAATCGGCCTCTTCCGGTGTCCAATGGGTGGTGATTTTCAGTATTTTCATTTGGCGCCCCCTTGTTGTCTGCTGCGTCGTTCCGTCGCTTGTTCTTTGGCCTCTTTCATGCGGTAAGATTTTCCCTCGATCGCGATGATCTCACTATGATGAACCAGCCGGTCAACCAGGGAGACGACACAAGCGGCATTGGGAAAGACGTCGTTCCATTCGGCGAACGGGCGATTGGTGGTGACCAGCGTGGAACGTTGTTCATAGCGTTGATTGACGATTTCAAACAGGAGATCCGCGTGGCGGTTGCTGTAGGAGAGATAGCCGACTTCATCGATGATTAACAAAGCCGGTTTGGCGTAGTGCTTGATTCTTCGCCGCAGGGCGTTGTCACTGTCCAGGGCGGCCAGGTCATTGAGCATGTTGGCGGCTGTTGTGAACAAGACCGTATGGCCGTGCATCACCGCTTGATAACCCAGGTTTTGCGCCAGGGTTGATTTGCCCACGCCGTTACCGCCCAGTAGGATGATATTATTGGCCCCGGTTAAAAAATCCAAGTGCATTAACGCATGGATCGCTTTTTGATCTATTTTGTCCGGCCACTGCCAATCAAATTCGGTTAAGGGCTTAAAGCGCCCCAGTTTGGCGTGGCTTAAACGGCGCTCCAGTGAACGTTGTTTTCGCTCTTGCCGCTCCCAGTTTAATAGGGTTTCCAGCCAGGGATACTGTACTTGCGTCAGTTCATGCCAATGCGCCTGAATCCCATGAAGCTTGAGCTCAATCGCTTGTTGCTTGAGTTGGTCGGCATCAATCATGGTTTCCCTCCTTGGTTATCGTTGTTATAGCGTTCTCTGGCTCTTGCTTTTTCTCCTTGTCCTGCTCTGTTTCGCTGTCATTGACCGGGCCGTCCTCATGACTGGGATTGAGTTGGTCATACTCAGCCAGGTTGACCGCTTTGATGTGGTACGGTTTGACTTTATCGGGTACCGCGACGGCCAGGGGCGGCGGTCGCTGTTTTTCATCACGCCGGCGTTCCAGGATGTGTTGCACCGCTTGCGGGTAGGGCGATTGCTGTTTGAGCGCTTCGTCGAGCGCGCTGTGCAATTCGTCCCGGCCATAATCATCCAATAGCTGATTCAGTAAGCGGAGGGTGGTGGTTAACACATGGCCCCGTTGGATGGCTTGTTGCAGGAAAAGGGGCATATGCGCGGAAGCGGCGCTTAAGCGGTCTTGCCCGCGGTGCTGCTTGGCGTTGGTTTTTTGCAGCCATAAGGCATTGATATGGTTTTCATCTTCGATTTGCTTAGCCTTATCAAAACTGCGCCGGTGTTGGGCAATCATGTGTTCGCCATCTAGGATGCAGAGCTGCTTAAGATGGGCGATCACCGTCAGCGGTTTTTGTACGTGCTGATGCGGAATCGAGTAGTCATTCAAATCAAAGCGGATATAAGGCGTCTTTCGGGCCATGACCCGTGTCCTTTCACGGGTATCAAACGGGTTATCCGGCAGACTGAGCAAACTCGGCTGTTCCTGATGAAAAGCCTCCTGCACCGTCAGTTCGGTATTTTCCGGGCAGCGCCGCTCGCCGCTAACGCCTTGACACCATTGATCGGCCTGTTGATTCAGTTCTTCGAGTGTTTGAAAATGCCGCGCGGCAAAAAAATTATCCCGGATAGTGCGAATCGCCCGCTCCACACGGCCTTTTTCATTGCCGCGCGCGACGGCGACCGGGCGTGGCTCAAAGCGATAATGCGCGGATAAGGCCAGCAACGTGGGATGAAAACGGATGGCGTCGCCTCGGCGTTCCAGCACGGCCGACTTGAGATTGTCATAGAGTAGCACCTTGGGTAAACCATTCCAGGCCTCGAACGCCGCCACATGACCGCGTAGAAAGTTTTCCATTTGTTGATTGAGGTAAAACTGCAAATAGATTTGCCGTGACCAACTTAACACCATCACAAACGCCATTAACGGCCGTTTGGCTTTGTCTATGTGAATCGAACCAAAGTGTCCCCAATCGACTTGGGCCTGTTCACCGGGTAAGGTTTTTAAGCGCAAATAGGCTTCCGGCTGTCGGCGCGGGCGCAGTTGACTGATGCGCTGGCGGAACTGGCTGGGGCCGCCGGGATAACCCCGTTGTTTCGCCATCTCATACAACCTGGCGGCAGTCAGGGTCGGAAACTGCGCCAATATCTCCCGGATAAACGGTAAATACGGATCGATGATCGATGCCCGCGGCGAGCGTTCAACCTTCGGCAGGCCTGCTTGCGATAACACACGGTCAACAACAGAATGATGGATACCCAACTGTGAGGCAATCGTGCCGACTCGCCACTGCTCCACAAAATGATAACGCAGTATTTTCGCTTCAATGTCTTTATTGATGGTCATTATCCCCCCTCGCCCGCGAAGCGGTTCCGGAATACAGGTAAAATCCGGCCGGCATGGACAAAATCCCGGCGTAACCAAGGCGCACACCGAGCACCGCAATGGTGACAACGCAAATCACCGGCCATGAATTCGATGGTTTCGGCTTTTTCGAGTCCGGTGCGCTTACGTTTCAGTACATCATGAGCGGTCACCGGTAAGGAACCCTGATGCGTTACTTTTTGTTTCTGTCGTTCTCGAAACCGTTGTTGACGGTCGGCATTATGGAAGCGTCCTGAGCGTGTGGACTGATATTTTTTCCCGGCGCGCCTGCGGGACTCTAAACGGGCGGACGCGGCGCATTCGCGAGTGCAATAACGCTGACCACGATCACAACTTGAGCAGATGATGACCTGTGCATGACAACGGTGACAATGATAAAGGCGGGCGGTGCGACACATCGACAAAAAGGCCGATGAGGGCTGGATTTATTCCTCAGATATGTCACACTGAGGATCGTGCTTCGGCACGGTTTTGGGGGTATGGCGTCTGCGTTGACCGTCAAATCTTTGTGGCGTCATACCTTCTCTCAACGACACCGTTCTTTATACCGCTGACCGTGATGTTTTGCTTGATTATTGATGAGTGGTGTTCGTGAAAAAACAGCCATCACGATTTTTCAGCATGCTATTTGAGGCTGGGGGATAACGTGGGGGGGATTTTAATATTCGGCAAATAACTGCGGGTTTGGGCTGGCTTTTACACCTTATTTAGGATTAGTGTTATCGTTCTGGCTAAGCTGGTCTAATCTTGGTTAAAACAGCCCTTAGGAGCATGGGAAAGTTGGGATTTAAGGGCGGGTATAGATTGTCTTCATTTATTACAAGAGTTTCTGTTCGGTAGGGTACTTAGTGTCTGAACGGAAAAGCCGTTTTTTCAAAATTTCCGCATCAAAGTGGGCGATTTATTTTTCAACAAATTTACCAGGCACATCAAAAACCATTTATTTTCGGAATGCCGGTCACTTAATAAGAACTATTCTCAATAACCTCAAATTATCGGCGCACCTATACTGTGGATAACTTTCCAGGCTTGCAAAAAACAGTGTCAGGCGGCTAGCTTTTGTTTTTCAAGTAGCAGTCGTTGCCGTTCCGCGTCGCGTTTAATAGTGCCCAGTTTTTGAATATTCCGTGATAGCACGGCTAACGCCACATAACGTTCGAAAGCGTCAATACCGTGATCAGGGCATTTATCCAGGCCATGGACTTCCAAGGCATTAATGGCCGATTCAACGGCGGAATGTTGCCGTTTAGCGTGCTTAAATTCCGGTGCGTACTCGCGTTCCTGATCGGCTTTGGATAACTTGCCTTTTTTGGGTAAAACAACGTGCTCAAGATGGCTTTTCAGTTCTTTTTGATTGTCCGGGCTATGGAAGCCCTGGTCAAAACTGCAGGCATTAAAACTCGGAAATTGCGCTTTAGTCGCTTTAACCATGGCCACGGCGACTTTGTCATCGGTGGTTTTTTGCATCACTTGGCTGTGCAAGATAAAGCCCTGAGTGTCTTCCATGATGCAGACCCGCAGGCCCAATTCAACCGGAACACCGGCTTTGCCTTTACTGATCCATTCGGTATGCGGTTGAAACAAGGAAAAGACTTTTTCGGCATGAGGAATGGTTTCGTCTAAAATAGCGCGGCGTCTAATCTGATCAATTTGGCGCTCGGCATGCTGACTAAAGGTGTGTAGGTCAGCGAGATGTATTTCGGGGATTTTATAGTCGTTTTTCAAAACCTCGATACTGGTTTGAGCGCGGTCAAGATAGACCCCGGCCAGATCAATGTAGTCCTGGTAGGCTTGCTGGATCTCCCGTTCTTTAGCGGCTTTTTTGTCTTCATTTTTAGAGGTCGAATGCTTGAGCTTCTGCAGCTTGCGATACTGGCGTTTGAATTGACGCCGGTTACTTTCATGATTCCGCCAGCCGGGCAAGACATGCTGCGCATGCCATTTAGAACAGACCTGGATCAACATGCGGATGGCGTCATACAACAAGTTGGTATCGGTGGGAAAATGCACATCCGTCTTTAAGACAAACGAATCGCAACGTCCGCGAATCATGGCATGAACATCAAGATCCAGTAAGCGATAACCGGCTCGAATGACTTCGACATTGATACGCGCCATGACCTTGGGTGTTAACAGTTAAAGATTGTCTTTCAAGGTTTGCAAGCAATAACGTTGGTCAGCATCGAAACAGCCATGACCCAACATTTCACGCAGGGTTCTATGCTGATTGGCCAGCTCCAGAATACGATCGTAGTCCGCGTTCAAGCCTAAACGTAAGGCGCCTAATACCAAAATCGACCATTGATCCATACCCGGACGCCCTTTAGTGATAGAGACGACCTTCGCTACCTCGTTGTCCACTTTGGTCGGCACGACTTCCTCCAGGATTTTAAACACTGCCGCTCTTAATGGCAGGGTCGTGTAAATGTGCTGAAGACCCAGCAAGATGACCGGAATATCATCGCGGGAAGAGACATCGATTTGGATGTCGGCAATACCGATTTGGCCGATGCTCATTTGGGACGGAAATACGTTTCTCATAGGGCTTTTTTTAACGAAGTTTTGACAGTTTGACGCGCTGATTCAGGGCCAGATTACGCTAATCTTATTTCTTGAAAAATAATTCTATTAATTATCAGCAAGTTACTAATATTAAGCAGATATCAAGCCATAATGGATTTGGCGAATCTTCAACGAGCAATTATATCATAACTTATTGTTTTTTATATGATAAAAGATTATCGTTCAGGCACTATATAGATAAAATGACAGGCTGGTATCGACTCACTTGCTATCACTGATTCATATACCGAGGTGGATCACATTTGACCGTAGTGACGCAGTGATATTATCAATTTGCTCGCCGAATACCGGACAGTCAAATGGGTCACAGGTTGCCTTAACTATTGAAATTGGATAACGACCCCGACCGGCGGCTTTTGGCCGATTGCGATCTGTCGTAAAAATACTCGGAAATGCAGAATGATGGCATGGCATTGACGCCATACATTTTGCGGGCGTTGAGTCCGTGTCAACAGCACCCCAGTCGATTCTGTATTTACGAATTACGGGACAGTGAAGTAGGGCTTGATCTGGCGAATCATGAATAGATGACTCTATAAAACACGCGTCACATGAGTTTATCCACTAATACCTATTCTCGAATTCTTACGGTCATCCAAATAGTTTAAGCTGGCTATTGGTGTAGTTATTGCTCTTCATCTACAATTGCATGCCTATCCGGCACAACAAAAAGCCAGTATCTAAATATTGGCTTTTTGTTGTGCCGGATGAATCAATTAGTTATCTGAAACAGGATAGGCATGAAACAGCGTCTTTTAGTAATGAATGGCCAACGGATACTGCAAGGCGAAAGTGATGGGGCATGGACGAGTCAGAAGGTAGACAAAGCAGGCACTCTGAAGCCTGGGATATACAATATTTACACGGCGGAGCCGGTGGATAAGTCGCAGCGGTATGACGGCGTCATCGTTTATGCGGACAAAAATAGTGTGTATCAGCAAATAGGTAAAAAATTTGTCATGCATGCTCGGCAAGATTTCGATATAGTCCCTTCTCACGGGAGTGTAAAAAGCATTAGTTACAACGATTATGGTAAAGCAGTCATATCGTCAGAGACCGCTAAACTGAGTCGAGGGCGCTCCCGGTAAATTTTAGCCGCTAAAATTTGGAGATGTCTTTGAACAAGTCAGTTGGTGAACGCGGCCCTCGGAGCAATTTCCCCAGGGTTATTCGAAACGGTGATTTAGGAACTTTAACCGACGATACAGTGGGTCGGGTCGAGCGATTGGAAGAGGGCGGAACTCAAGCGCCGCCGGGATCTACGAGAAAGGCGACAGGGATAAGATTTGCCGGGAACAGTTTGGTCGGCGATGTGTTGTTAGAGCGCACTCAGGGCTTGGAGCAAGAACAACAAGCTCTATTGGAGGGCGCTCCCCTTGAGCAAACGTATCAAGAAGCATTGGCGCTGTACGCTCAAGCTAAACACGCCCAGGTTGAACAGATCGAGGATCGGATTGAAAACTTGATCGATCGTCAGCAAGCGCGTCTACAACACACGCAGGCCAATACGCCCGGTTTGTTGTCCATGCCTAGCGCGAAACGGGCATGGCAGGCCCGGCAAACACAACAGCAAGCACGTCTGCGCAATCTGCATAATCGTCTTGAGACAGTGCGCGAAATCAAGGAAGGGATGGGGATTCATGCCCCAAAAATTGAAGAACTGGCCACCCGTAAGATGCGGGCGGAGAATCCGGAACTTGCGTCTGATTGGGATGCTATGCGCGAGGCGGCACGGCGTCATCAAGCGCTCATGCGCAAGCAGGAGAGGGAGCGCAAACAAACCCATGAGCAGCGGCAAGGCCGCTCTCAATCCTTAGGACTGTCAAAGCCCCTATAAACGATAGCCCGGTCCTCCGGGTTATGTAGGTTGTCTTTACATCGAGGCGGCCCAAAGGACCAGTCCAGCCGCTATGATCGTCATGCCGGCGGCGACCAGGTTCATGAGGGCCACGCGCTTTGCTTCGTGGATCGGCGCCGCGAACTGTGCGGATGCCGCTTTAATCTCGCGGCGAATCAATTCCGCCGCCGACTTGGCGCCTTCCTGCATCGTCTGGGTCATAGTCTCGCGGCTGGCCGTCAAGGCTGCGTTGAGCGTCCTTTCCGCCTTATTTTTTGCATCATCGCTCCATCGGTGCGCAATTGCTTCAAGCTCTTCCTTGAAGTGGTCTAGGATCTCTTGCTGGGCGGCTGCGCTGTCCTGCATCAATCGCTCATTGATGGTTTGAAGGATCAGGATTGGATCGTCGCGGCCCACAGCGATGCCGTGTTTAACTGCAATTTCCTTGATGGTTTCCTCGATTTTGTCAGTCGCCATTACAGCACCGCCGCGTTCTCAAGATGCCCAAAAATCTGGGTGCGCACGATCTTGAGCCGCTGTCGGGTCATGATGGTTAGCGATTGCATGGCTAGGGCTTCGTCGAAGGTCAGCCGGGCTTGCAGCATTTCCGAGAAATCCCGTCCGTAGGTTTCTTCCTTGAGCGTCGGAATCTGGATAATGGCCGATACACGATTTTTGTTGTCTTTGTAGGCCTTCATTTGTTCAAAGCCCTTGCCTTCGTGCTCGATAGGTCCCCAATAAGGATTAAGCCAGACGACAAACACACATTCATCCGGAAACTGGCCGGCCAATTGAGCAAATCCGCTTACCGTGTCCTGAAGGGCCTGGCCGCCGGTGATGACGGTATGAACAACCATCTCATGACCCATGTCCTTGAGCAGTGCCGGCACTTGGTTGCTGATGAGGTAATGCGAGAGCGGGACGAACGAGCTGGCCCCATTGTCGATAATGACATCGCTTTGGGTCGGCGCTATCAGTTCAACCAGGGCATCGAAGTTGCGGGTGTTGATTTCATCGCCATCCATGATGTTCAGACGACGCGCTTTTAATGCCTTGTATCCTTCAAACGTCGCATTGACAGGATCGGTATCAATGCATAGAGGCGCTTGCCCCTTGCTTGCCTTGTATTGAGCAATTGCGGCCGCGATCATCGACTTGCCGACCCCCCCTTTGCCTTGCAAAACCATATGAATTTTAGTCATTAAAATAAATCCTCTTTGTTGAGTTTTGGATTGAATACGAAGCCAGCCTGAGAAGAAGGCGGTGTCGTTGTTTTTTGTGTCTTGCTTGTTTTTGATTTCGTAGCGTTATTGGCAGTGGCTGTTGTTTCGGTTTCGGTTTCGGTTGAACGGGCTGCCTGCGGTCGGCGTATCAAGCGGTTTACATGGTTTAAGAATGTGTCGTAACCAAATTCGATCCGTTGGGTATCGACCATGTTGGCCCATATCGTTTTAACTGCGTAACCCGCATCTAATGCTGCTTGCACATCGTTTTTAACCGCCAAGAATGCCACTAAGTTCTTGTCTCGTTTTGTTGATTGCCGTTTTTTGACCCATTCGCCAAGTTGTTCGGGATAGCTGTTAGCCATATCGATTTTTCATCCATCGTTTTCCTATTAATTGTCAACTTTGTGTCAGTTCAATCCGGTTGTGTTCGATTATACGTCAATTATACTCAATATTCTCTATATCGAAATTAAATTAGGATATTTTCCAGTCTTTATGTATGATAAATCGAAACTGCAGGGGGCTCCTATTCTTGGCGTAACCGTCCGTTAGGACAGGGCAGGATGTGTGAAGTAGGCCCACCCGCAAGCGGGATGTTCCTGCTTCACTGACCTTATTCGCGCTACGCACTCAACGGACATCCTGCTCTGCGAGGCTGGCCGGCTACCGCCGGCTTTAGATTGAGAGGAAACCATGGAACATAAAAAGAAAACACGGAAAAGCACGCCACCCATCAAGGTGTATTGCCTTCCGGAAGAGCGGGAGTTGATTGAAGGCAATGCTAGAGCGGCAGGGATGAGTCTGTCTTCTTTTTTGATGACGGTAGGACAGGGTTATAAAATCACAGGCATTGTCGATTACGAACAAGTGCGCGAATTGGCACGTATCAACGGTGATCTCGGCCGTTTGGGCGGCTTACTCAAACTCTGGTTGACCGATGACGTGCGTACCGCTCATTTTAGCGATGCCACTATTCGAGCCCTTCTGAACCGGATTGAGGCGACGCAAAATGAAATGGGGCGGGTCATGAAGTCCATCGTTCAACCCAGAGCTGAGTCATGATTTTTTTAGCGGCTAAAATTTTAAGGATCGTGTCTTGATTGCCAAGCATGTCCCCATGCGCTCGCTGGGTAAAAGTAACTTTGCAGGCTTAGCGGATTACATCACCGATGCGCAAGAAAAAACCGAGAGATTGGGTGCGGTTCAGGTCACCAATTGCGAGGCCGGTACGGTTCAAGCCGCAATTGCCGAGGCACTGGCAACCCAGCATCTCAACACGCGGGCCAAGGGCGATAAAACCTACCATCTACTGGTCAGCTTTAGAACCGGCGAGAAGCCCGGTGTCGATACCTTAAGGGCCATTGAAGAGCGCATTTGTATGGGGCTTGGTTATGGCGAACACCAGCGAATCAGCGCAGTGCATTACGACACGGATAATCTGCATATTCATATTGCCATCAATAAGATTCATCCGACACGCCACACCATGCACGAACCGTATTATCCGCATAAAACGTTGGCCGAATTATGCACAATTCTTGAGCGAGATTACCGGCTTGAGCCCGACAATCATATTCCGCGCAAGAGCGGTTCCGAAAATAGAGCCGCCGACATGGAACGCCATGCAGGCGTTGAAAGCCTGTTGGGTTGGATTAAGCGGGAATGTCTGGACGAGATCCGAAGCGCCGCGACGTGGACGGACTTGCATCGGGTAATGCACGAAAACGGTCTGGAATTGCGAGAGCGTGGCAATGGCTTTGTCATTGAGGCGGGCGACGGTACGAGGGTTAAGGCCAGCACCTTATCGCGCGAGTTGTCAAAATCGAAACTCGAGGATCGTTTGGGACCATTCGAGGCATCACCTCAGCGACAAACCCAGGCCAAGCGACACTATCAAAAAAGCCCGATTCGTCTACGGGTTGATACGGTTGAGTTGTACGCCAAGTATAAGGCTGAGCAGCAAACGTCGACGGCGGCGCGTGCCGCCGAGTTGGACAAGGCGCGAAAACGTAAGGAGAGGCGGATAGAAGCCGCCAAGCAGTCGAGTCGGCTGCGTCGAACAGCTATCAAAACATTGACCGAAGGGCGGTTGGTTAAGAAGTTGCTGTATGCGCAAGCCAGTCAAGCGCTTCGTAACGAAATACAGTCGATCAATAAGCAGTACCGGCGGGAGCGGCAAGGTTTCTATGATGCGTTCCGGAGACGGACATGGGCCGACTGGCTCAAGCAGGAGGCGATGCAGGGCAGTGCCGAGGCATTGACCGCCTTGCGTGCCCGTGAGGCCTCGCAGGGGCTCAAAGGTAATACTGTTAAAGGCGATGGACAGGCCAGACCGGGTTCCGGCCAAGCGCCTACCCTGGACAACATCACCAAAAAAGGCACGATCATTTTCCGAGCCGGCAGGTCGGCCGTCCGGGATGATGGCGATCGCCTGCAAATATCCCGAGAAGCTTCCCATGAAGGATTGCAACAAGCCTTGACGTTGGCAATGGAACGCTACGGGAGTCGTATCACCGTCAACGGCGCCGCCGAGTTCAAGGCGCAGATCATCCGAGCCGCCGTCGATTCGCGTTTACCCATCACCTTTGCCGATCCGATCTTGGAAAGCCGGCGGCAAGCGCTTTTAATCAAGGAGCACAGTCATGACAAACGAACAGCACAACATCGAGTCCGAGCTGGACGCGGCATTGGCCGCTCTGAATCAGGAGTCGCTGCCGACCGGCACGCTACCCGATCAGAACTTTATGGCCGAGCAGGCGGCGGTCGAGGAACAGGGGGAAATGTTAGCGCCGGCGTCAGCCGGAAGCCCGACATTGGGGGCATTGGACGAGTCCCGCCGCCCCAAAGCCGGCACCGTTTGCGAGGGTTGTCCCAACTCGGTGTGGTTCGCATCGCCGGCGGAAGTGAAGTGCTATTGCCGCGTGATGTTTCTGGTCACCTGGAGCAGCAAGGAGCCAAACCAGATAACGCATTGCGACGGGGAGTTTCTGGGGCAGGCGTGAGTCCTGAACAAATCACTGCCGCTAAAAAATATATTGACGAAAGAGAGCAAAAGAGGCTTAAAATAAACGATATACCGAAGCATAACTTATATAATGGACAAAAAGGAGCCTTTGCTTATGCAGGAGTCAGAACTGTCGAGGGTCAGGCTTTGGCATTATTGAAACAGGGCGATGACGTTATGGTTATGCCGATCGATCAAGCGACGACCAGGCGATTGAAGCGCGTCGGGATAGGCGATTTCATCACGATTACCCCGATAGGATCGATTAAAACAACATCAGGCAGGAGTCGATGACTACATGAGTACAAAACACCATAATGCAGTGGGTCCCCAGGTACGGCGAAAAAAGCAAGGCAATAAACTGTTGCCGGCTTTAGGGGTGCTTTCGCTGGGCGGCGGTCTACAGGCGGCCACGCAGTATTTCGCCGCCGCATTCAACTATCAAGAGAGTTTGGGCGTTCACATCAATCATGTATATTCGCCCTGGTCGATTTTGCAATGGGGGACGGCATGGTACAGCCAGTATCCGAATGAATTCATGCAAGCCGGTAGTGTGGGTATATTGGTTTCAACGACGGGTCTGCTGAGCGTAGCCGTTGCGAAAGTTATCGCTTCGAATTCATCGAAGGCAACTGAGCACCTGCACGGTTCGGCTCGATGGGCCGGGGAGCAGGATATTCAGGCGGCGGGTCTATTGCCACGGCCGCGCACTTTTCTTGAAGCGGTGACCGGTAAAGAATCGCCATCCTCTACCGGGGTGTATGTCGGCGGATGGGAAGATAATCAGGGTAAATTTTACTACTTGCGCCATAACGGGCCGGAACACGTTCTGACCTATGCGCCGACCCGTTCAGGCAAGGGTGTTGGACTTGTGGTGCCGACCCTGCTTTCCTGGCCGGCCAGCGCGGTTATCACCGACTTGAAAGGCGAGCTGTGGGCATTAACAGCGGGCTGGAGAAAGCGGCACGCCAAAAACAAGGTTCTAAACTTTGCGCCGGCATCGGTCAGCGGCGGCGTATGCTGGAATCCATTAGATGAAATCCGCACCGGAACGGAATACGAGGTGGGCGACGTACAGAACCTTGCCGCCCTCATTGTCGATCCGGACGGCAAGGGTCTCGAATCGCATTGGCAGAAGACCGCTTTTGCGCTGCTGGTTGGCGTCATCCTGCATGCACTCTACAAGGCAAAACAGGAAGGCACGCAGGCCACGTTGCCATCGGTCGACGCCATGCTAGCCGATCCTAATCGTGACATTGCCGAGCTCTGGATGGAAATGGTGACCTACGGCCATTACCAGAACGGCGAGAACCATCCGGCCATTGGATCGGCCGCCCGCGACATGATGGACCGCCCCGAAGAAGAAGCCGGGTCCGTCCTTTCCACGGCCAAATCCTACTTGGCCCTGTATCGAGATCCCGTCGTAGCCAAGAATGTCAGTCAGTCAGAGTTTCGCATCAAAGACTTAATGAATCACGATGACCCTGTGAGTTTGTACATCGTGACTCAGCCGAACGATAAGTCCCGTCTGAAGCCGCTGGTGCGCGTAATGGTCAACATGATCGTTCGTCTGCTGGCCGACAAGATGGAATTCGAGAACGGTCGCCCGGTGGCGCACTACAAGCATCGTTTGCTCTTGATGCTGGATGAGTTTCCAAGTCTTGGCAAGCTGGAAATCCTGCAAGAGTCTTTGGCTTTCGTAGCCGGTTACGGAATCAAGTGTTATCTGATCTGTCAGGACATTAACCAGCTCAAGAGCCGTGAAACAGGATACGGTCACGATGAACAGATTACCTCGAATTGCCACGTTCAGAACGCTTATCCACCCAATCGCATTGAGACGGCCGAGCATCTTTCGCGCTTAACCGGGCAAACCACGGTGATTAAAGAGCAGATCACCACCAGCGGACGCCGAACGGCCGCCATGATGGGGCAAGTCTCACGCACCATTCAGGAAGTGCAGAGGCCATTATTGACGGCCGATGAATGCCTACGTATGCCGGGGCCGCGTAAGAATGCGGCGGGTGAGATTGAAGAAGCGGGGGATATGGTCATTTATGTAGCCGGATATCCCGCCATCTATGGAAAACAACCGCTCTATTTTAAGGACTCGATTTTTCAAGCGCGGGCTTCGATCCCGGCTCCGCTGTTGAGCGACAAGCTTATTCAGGTACACGACGAAGTGGAGATTACGATATGAAGCGCTTGAAACGCTTTACGGATCGTGTTGCGAGAGCAGGTATTGCCGCTCTGGTCGTTAGTGGATGCGCCTATGCTGCCGGAGTACGCATTAACACGACGAAAAGCATTCCGGTTGGCTTGTATTTGACCAGCAATGCTCAAGTCGCGAAAGGCGCCTATGTGCTGTTTTGTCCGCCGGAAAATGAAGTGTTCACAATGGCGAAGGAAAGAGGGTATATCGGGGCCGGGTTTTGCCCGGGTGGATATGGTTACCTGATGAAACGCATTTTAGCGGCTAAAAACGACATCGTCGTGATTGATGAAGCGGGCGTACGGGTCAATGGCGAGCTTCTTCCTTTCAGTGTACCCCGCAAGGTTGATAGTGCCGGGCGGGCATTGCCGCATTTCCATGTAGAACACTATAGATTAGGCGACGACGAATTACTTCTCATGTCCGATGTTAGCGGCACGTCCTTTGATGGCCGCTACTTCGGGCCTGTCGATCGTTCACAAATTAAGACCGTGATACGGCCGGTAATGACATTGTAAGGAGCGGGTATGAATCTATTTATTGCAGAAAAGCCTTCTGTGGCAAAAGCCATTGCGGGGGAATTGGGGATGACAGGCAAAGGCGATGGCTTTATCCAGTGTGGGAGCGACAAAGTAACCTGGTGCTTTGGACACCTGCTCGAACAGGCCGAACCGGATGATTACACACCGAGTGATGTACCACGCGGCCACAATGGCAAGAAAGTCTGGCGAGTTGATGAACTGCCTATTATTCCGACGACCTGGATACTCATGCCCAAGGAGGATGCAAAGAAACAATTGACCGCGATCGGTAAGCTACTCAAAGAGGCCGACGTCATTGTAAACGCCGGCGATCCCGACCGTGAAGGACAATTGCTGGTAGATGAGGTCCTTGAACACTTCAACAATACCAAGCCTGTACGTCGTTTCTGGGTGTCTGCGCAAGACTCTGTTTCAGTCCAACGTGGCTTGGCCGCCTTGAAGGATAACACCCATTTTGCCGGCTGGGCCGATGCCGCCAAGGCACGGCAGCGTGCCGACTGGCTCATAGGTATGAACCTTAGCCGCGCATACACGTTACGGGCGCAACGTGGCGGTTCTCGAGCGCTGCTGACCGTTGGCCGAGTACAGACGCCCACCTTGGCCCTAGTTGTTGCGCGGGATAGAGAAATCGAAGGATTCAAGCCGGTCCCGTACCATACTATCCGAGCCGAGATTCAGCATGCGGGAGGTTCCTTTTTCGCCGCGTGGAAGGCTAAAGAAGATCAAGCCGGCCTTGATTCCGAAGGCCGACTTGTCGATACCGCTATTGCCAACGCGCTTGTCGAGAAGATAGCCGGCAAGCCCGTCATCATTGCCGAGTATAAGGAGGAAGCCAAGACACAAAGCCAGCCGCTGGCTTTTGCGCTGTCCGACATAACGCTATTAGCCTCCCATAAATTCGGCTATAGCGCTGAAGAGGTTCTGAAAGCCTGCCAGGCGCTTTATGAAACTCACAAATTGACTTCCTACCCGCGTACCGATTGCGCCTATCTGCCGGAATCTCAACACGCCGATGCAGCCGGTATTTTGGCGGCGATCAAATACGTCAATCCCGAGCTGGGCGGGATCGTGGACGGTGCCGATCCACGCATCAAGTCAAAAACCTGGAACGACTCGAAGATCACCGCGCACCACGGGATCATTCCGACGCTGCACAAGGGAGGAAAGTCCGGCCTTAGTGACCAAGAGCGCACTATCTATGAGCTGATTGTTAGGGCTTACCTCGCTCAGTTCTATCCGTTGCACGAGTACAGGCAAACAACCGTGAGTGCGGAAGTCGAGAGCGAAACCTTCACCGCGAACGGGAAGGTCATCACGCGCAACGGCTGGCGAGAGGTGTTTCAAGAAGCTGACGAGGACGACAAACACGATTCGGAAGAAGGCAACAGGCAACGCTTGCCGGCCATGAAACAAGGCGACGATGTGACCTGCGGACAGGCCGCCAGACGGGATGCCAAGACGAAGCCGCCGGCCAGGTTTACCGAAGGCACGCTAACCCGTGCCATGGAGAACATACATAAATTTGTATCGGACCCGGATCATAAGAAGGTGTTACGTGATGGCGATGGCATCGGTACATCGGCCACCCGAGCATCCATACTTTCGGAGTTAAAACGCCGAGAGTTCCTAGAACTCAAGGGCAAACATATTATTAGCACGACATTGGGTCGCAGCGTCATCGATGCTTTGCCGGAAGTCGTGAAAAGTCCGGTTTTGACTGCCTTGTATGAACGAATGTTGAAAGGTATCGAGCAAGGCAATACCGAGATGGGCGCATTTATAGCCAGGCAAGAGGATTTTATCCGCGAACAAGTGGCGAAGGCGAACGCGGGAGCCGTGCGCATTGCCGGCGGTAAAGAGGGGACTCCGGTATCTTCGCTGCACAAGTGCATGGCGTGCGGTAGCGGCCTTTCGCGTCGGCCCAGCAAAAAGCCAGGGCATTTTTGGTGGGGATGCAGCAACTTCCCTACCTGCAAGCAAACCTATCCCGAGCTAAAAGGACGACCCGACTATAGCAAGGGCCGCGACAACAATCAGACAGTCATTAAGGGGTAATACCATCATGAATAATGAAACTAATAGCCGTTCAAACACCGAAATCGAGATAGCGGTCAAGCCGACTGACGCACTGATTGAAAAGCTGAGCGACGCAGAATCGGCGCCAGGCTTTGCCGTGGAGTTTGATCCGGATGAGGCCGAGAAAGCCGGCGCATTTGAAGAGGATGCTATCGGTGAATCAGACGCGTTAGACAGTAGCGCGGACTTATTCTCGGGTAGTTAAATATGGCGAAGAAATCGAATCCGGATCAATGGGATTTATTTAACGACTGGCTGGTCGTGGCTGATGCGCCGATATCGCCGATTGTTCATTCAAAAGAAGAGGCGGACCCATCACCGATATCGATAGATCGGTCTCGCTATGTTCTCGCGTTACGACTCGCTGAAAAGCTCGATAAGGACGGTGAAATCACGACAAAATTCTTAACTGATGAGGCCAATCGCGCTTTCGGCGGAACGATGGCCGAAGGGGTATATTCAACGAAAGACGCCTATGATGCGATGGAAACGGCATTCAACATCCATCTAGGCAACACCGAGAAAGCCGATTGGACTGAACAGGATGCCACATGGGCAACCCGCAAAACTAAAGAACTCACCAGCCGAATCCAGAAGCTGCCCACGTAGACGCGGCGGGATGAGGAAATGGAAGAGTTTCAGCAATTCAGCACACCGCCTGCTTTGTCGTTTGTTGCCAATTGGGTGGCGAACGTCAAGCCCTATGATGTGATGGGCGAACCCTCCGCAGGGACTGGAGATTTAGCGATCTGGTCAAAGATTGCCGGGGCCGAAATAGTTTTAAATGAGTTATCGCCACGCCGGCAGGCGTTACTTTCCTCACTGTTTCCAAAGGCGAGACTGTTCAAGGAAAACGCGGAGCAGCTGGACAACGTATTACCACCCGACATCAAACCTACCGTCATTGTTATGAATCCGCCGTTTTCTTCGACCGCTGGCCGAGTGCGGGGGCAACGCGACACATCGAACGGCGCTAGACACATCGAACAGGCCTTAAAACGGTTACAAGACGGCGGCCGGCTGGTGGCTGTGGTCGGCAATGGAATGGCCGCTGATCGACCGGCATTCGCCAACTGGTGGAAGGAGATAGAGAAAAAGTACACCGTGCGTGCGAATGTCGGCATAGCCGGCAAGGAGTATGCGAAGTACGGTACGACGTTCGATAACCAACTCTTGGTTATCGATAAAACCGAACCGACGACTCAGCCCGTCTTAACGGGTAGCGTCGATTCGGTCGCCGATTTACCCACATTATTAGAAGGCATTAGAAATGATCGTCAGCACCTACAACGAGGCTTCAATCAACCAGCAATCGATGAAGATACTCCAACAGTACCGGATAGCTTACAACCCAGCGACGGAGCTCGCGGCATTAGTTCTGATACGGGAAGCTCTCGAGCGGAATCTATTGGACACGGGGGAGGTTCAGGAGCCTCTGCTACTGATAGCCAAGCTGGAGGCGAATCCGCAGTTAGCGATGTCGTTAATGACGGAATCGGAGCCGGGAGTGGCATTTCAAATGGAACTGGCGGAAACGCTGGAGGAAGCGGCGGCGCAGATATTGGAGGAAATAGTGGCATCAGCGAAAGCAACCCTGTCGGCGCCGTTGCAATAGAGGTTAAGAGCGGAGAAGTCAGCGAGTTCACCGATTCCGTATTCGCATCTTACAGCCCGCAGCGCCTTACTATTCCAGGGGCAAAACCACACCCCGGAAAGCTGGTGCAGTCAGCGGCAATGTCGGCCGTTCAGCCGCTCACGCCGACTTATGCACCGGTTCTGCCCGTGAATGTAATACAAGATGGCCTGCTGTCTATTGCGCAACTTGAGTCTATTGTTTACGCAGGACAAGCACATTCCGAATTGTTGCCGAACGGATCACGGAAGGGTTTTTTCATTGGCGACGGCACCGGCGTCGGCAAAGGCCGGGAAATATCCGGCATTATTCTCGATAACCTGATGCAGGGTCGAAGCAAGGCCGTCTGGGTTTCGTTCAACGAGGGATTGATTGAGGATGCGAGACGGGATTTCGCAGGCGTAGGCGGCGATCCCAGCAAGATTTTCTTTCAGGGCAAAACCAAGGCCGGTAATGAAATCACTCAAAAATACGGCATTCTGTTTACCACGTATTCAACACTTCGCGGGGGCGAGAAAAAACTAGCCAATGACTTAGGGCAGAAGGGCGGCAAGACCCGAGCTCAACAGATCATTGACTGGCTGGGCAAAGATTTTGATGGCGTGATTGCATTTGATGAAGCGCATAGCATGGGTAACGCTATTGCCGTCAAGGGCAAACGCGGCGTTAAAAAGCCTTCGCAACAAGCGATTGCCGGTATCAATCTGCAAAAAGCGCTGCCCAATGCGCGGGTTACCTATGTGTCGGCTACCGGCGCTACGGAAATTAGCAACCTGAGCTATGCGGATCGGCTGGGTCTGTGGGGCGAAGGCACGCCATTCGCCGACACGACTGCGTTTATCGATAATGTGTCTAAAGGCGGTATTGCTTCAATGGAACTGATTAGCCGTGATATGAAGGCGATGGGCATGTATCTCGCCCGTTCGCTGTCGTATGACGGCGTGAGCTATGAACGGCTGGAGCATACGCTTTCAGATTTGCAGGAAGACATCTACAACGAACTCGCCGGCGCTTGGCAAGTGGTTTTAGACAATGTGGATCAGGCATTGGAAATCACCCAAGCCGGTAAGAGCGGCGCAGGGAAGAGTGCGGCAATGTCGCAATTCTGGGGCGCTCATCAGCGTTTTTTCAATCAAATCATCACCGCGATGCAAACGCCTCGTGTGATTGACGATATTCGCGAACAGCTGGATGCCGGCCATGTTGCCGTCATTCAGTTGGTCAACACAAACGAGGCGTCCCAAGAACGGATCATTGCCGATGCGGCGGCCAATGACGCAGCCCTTGAAGACTTGGATTTTACGCCAAGACAGATGTTGATGGACTACGTGCGCAACGGTTTTCCGGTCGCGGCCTACGAAGAGTCTCAAGATAGTAACGGTAATACTGTTTATATCCCTGTCCGTGATGCAGAAGGTAATCAGGTCTTTGATCGCGAAGCGATTGCCTTGCGTGACGCTTTACTGGAAACGCTGCATCAAATCCGGGTGCCTGAGAATCCGCTCGATTCCATCATCAACGCTTTTGGTTCTGACACGGTAGCCGAAGTCACCGGCCGTAGCCGTAGGTTTGTCCAGGTTCGTGATGAAGAAGGCAATCTAAGAGTTGTTGAAGAGAAGCGTGGTAAGAACGCGTCCAGGGCCGATGCCGAAGCCTTCCAAAACAACAAAAAAGATATTTTGGTGTTTTCCGGAGCGGGTGGCACAGGGTATTCATTCCATGCCGACAATACCGCGGAAAATCAGCGTAAACGGATTCACTACATTTTGCAGCCGGGTTGGCGGGCCGATTCAGCGGTACAAGGCTTCGGTCGAACCCATAGGACTAACCAGGCGCAAGAACCGCATTATGTGTTGCCCACGACCAACCTGAAGGCGCAAAAGCGTTTCGTATCATCCATTGCCCGCAGACTAGATCAGTTAGGCGCACTAACTCGCGGCCAACGTGAAGCGACCGGTCAAGGCATGTTTACGGCATCCGATAATCTTGAAAGCGAATATGCCTCGACTGCGCTGAAGAATTTCTTTAGTGATCTTTATCGCGGTCAAACCGGCCTGTCATTTCATGAGGTCACCAAGCAGATGGGGTTAAATCTGCTCGATGAGAATCTATCGTTGAGTGAAAGCAAGATCCCGGCAATACCGCAGTTTTTGAATCGGTTGTTGTCGCTGAAAACGGACATGCAGAACGCTGTTTTTGGCGAGTTTGAGGATAGGCTCATAGAGGCCGTGGAATACGCCAAGCAGCGGGGTTTGTATGATGTTGGATTGCAGACCATGACCGCTCTGAGCATAGTCAAGACGCGCGATGATGTTGCTTATGAAGATAAAAATACCGGAGCACAGACCCGCTATGTCGAGTTGGCTGTTACCAACGAGATTCAATATAACGCATGGGAAGATGCCAAAAAGTTAGTGCGCGAAAATCCAAGGGATAACGACATCAGCGGATGGTTTGTCGCTGAGTTCGGAAAAAACAAAGGAGATGTCTTTTTTCTTTCCGATATAGGCGAAAGACTCAATTCAGAAGGCAAGACGGTACACCGCGGCGTCGTGCATACGATCAGAAAAAACGATCATCGATACATCGATAATGCCGATGCGATTAGTCGCGGCTATGACTATAGGTCCGTTGTCACTAATGGCGTGGGTAGTTATCAGAAAGTGACGCTGACCAGGGCGATCGATGAGAAGGAAGCCGAAAGGCTTTGGAATGAACAACTGGCCAATGCGCCGAAAACTGAAACCAAAACAGAGCGGATGATAGTCGGCGTGATCCTGCCTATTTGGGATCGTGTCGAGGGATCGGAAACCATCAAGCGGTTGCAAACCGATGACGGCGAGCAGCTGCTAGGCCGCATGTTGGGGCCAAAGGCTGCCAAGCAAACGCTCAAGAATTTGGGGCTGGATTCCGGCTTATCCACTATGTCGGCCAGCGATTTGTTTAATTCAATCAAGAACGGCAACAAGGCCATTCTTTCAAACGGCTGGGAAATCGCAACCGCCAAGGTCAATCGCGAGGATCGGATCGAGATCAAAGGGCGAGGCTATCTAACCGATGCCGAAAAACGTCTTCTGAAAGAGCAGGGCGCATTTGTCGAGCGTATCAGTTGGGTGGATCGGGTATTTATTCCAACGGGTAGCGACGGAGTTGGAGTGTTTGAACGGATCACCGCATCGAAACCTGTTGTTGATTTGATCAAGAAAAGCCGGAACAAGGAAAACGATGAAGTTGAGCAAGAACATGGCATTCCCAAAGTAATCAACGAATCGGCCATTCACCCGGTGAATAGTGAGCCGGCCGTCATAGCGAAAGATGTCAGTAATACCGCAGATGTACATAGCCAAAGTGGGGGCATTTCCATGAATCAGAAGAAACCGTTTCACGAAACCGTTGCCGAGAATTTAATCAAGCAACTCGAAGCCGGGACAGCGCCATGGCAACGACCGTGGGAGGCCGGAGCGTCAGGATCTTTCTTGCCGTATAACCCGACTACCGGGAATCGCTACAAGGGGATCAATGCGCTGCACCTGATGGCTCAGGATCGCGTCGATCAGCGTTGGCTGACCTATAACCAAGCGGCGGCCGAAGGAGCGCAAGTTCGGAAAGGCGAGAAGGGCACGGGTATTCAGTATTGGAAGTTCACCGAAGAACAGACCAAGAAAGATGAGTATGGCAAACCCGTTTTAGACGCCGAAGGAAAGCCCGTTAAAGTGATTGTTAAGCTTGAACGTCCTCGGGTGTTTTTTGCGACCGTATTCAACGGTGAGCAAATCGATGGATTACCGGAGCTTGAGAAAAAAGAACAAACATGGGATCCGATTGAGCGGGCGGAGAATATATTGAACACATCCGGTGCCAATATTCAGCATAACGGTGGTGAAAGAGCATTTTACCGATCATTGACCGATAGCATTCACTTACCGGATAAGGGGCTGTTTTCAAGCGCAGATCGCTATTACTCGACGGCATTACACGAGTTGGGCCACTGGACTGGTCACTCATCACGCCTGGACCGAGACCTGGCACATCCTTTCGGCAGCGAGGGGTACGCCAAGGAAGAACTTCGGGCGGAAATTTCCAGCATGATTTTGGGTGATGAGCTTGGGATTGGACATGATCCAGGTCAACATGCGGCTTATGTTGGATCGTGGATCAAGGCGCTTAAGGAAGATCCATTAGAGATATTCCGAGCGGCCGCTGATGCCGAAAAGATACAAGGCTATATTCTTGGTCTTGAACAACAGCACATCCAGGAGCAGGAGAAAGCGCAGACACACACTGCAACACTTGCCGATCTTACCACGAAGGAATACCAGCGCATGCAAGCTGCGGAGGAAAACTATCATCAGGAGTTAGTCCGTGTGTACGGTGAACCCAGCGCAAATGAGGCCCGTTACCAATTAAGCCATGAGGATCCCATTGTTCAAGCCTCCAAAGAAGCGTTTCTTGCCGCATCTGAAGCATGGCACAACGCAATTAATGACGCACGGAAATCAATAGATGGAGGCAATATATCCCAAGCCAACGAGGATAAAGCGATGACAGAATACCAAGACGAGCTTGCACGATTGTTAAAACTTTCGACATTGACACCAAGGCTGTCGGCAGAGGCCCGCTCCGAATCATTCAGCAAACGGGAATGGTTGGATGAGATTGTGTCAATGGAACCCCCGGAAACGAATAGCAAAGAATTTATTCTCGCCAGCGATCAATTTACGTTTTGGAACGGTGATGGATGGCGTGGACTCGATGAAGCTAAACGTTACAACGATCCTACTACAGCATTCAAAGACGCCCTTTCTTTAGATGAAAGTGAGCGCGATTATCTGGAAGAGAGTGCGGTTATGCTTTATGAGCACGATCACAATGTAAAAACGTTCAATCTAACCGTAACAACCGCATTGATGAGCAACAAACCGGCTTTAAGAGATCGATGGATTAAGCACTTCGGTGAAGCCTGTCCGGAAGATGTTTTAGCGGCTAAAACCGAACGCAGCAATACCGAAAACATTACGCAGGGAGATACTGATTCAACGTCTGATTCCAGGACCTATATCAATGTTCCCTATCAGGAAAAGGATGACGCGAAAAAGCTTGGCGCTCGGTGGGACCGTCAAGAGCGATCTTGGTTTATTCCCCCTGGCGTTGATCCCGAACCATTTGCTAACTGGACAACACATAAAAGCAACGATTCGGTTGATCGACCCATTGATTACGAACCCGTAAGCCCGGTCAAAAATGATAAACGCGAGTATTTAGCAGTGCCGTATGGTGAACGTAACGCCGCCAAAGCCGCCGGTGCGTTATGGGATAAAGTTGCTAAATCGTGGTACGTTGGCCCTAATGCACAGAGGGATGAGTTGGAGCGCTGGAAGCCTGATAATGTCCCTAATCAACAAAGTCCGGCAATATCCCCCATGGAGGAATTCGCAGACGCCATGCGATCGATCGACTTTATTGTGGCCGACGGACACCCAATTATGGACGGCAAAAAACACCGAATCGAAGTGGGGGGCGATAAGACCGGAGAGAAATCCGGTTTCTATGTCGGTCACTTGGATGGTCATCCTGCCGGCTACATTAAGAACAACCGCACCGGCATTGATATGAAATGGAAATCAAAGGGATATTTGCTCGATCCACAGGAAAAAGCAAAATTGCAGGCCGAGGCTGCCGAAAAATTGGCAGCCAGGGCGGCTGAACAGGAACGCGTCCATGAGGCTACTGCGCAACGGGTAAGCCGTCAAACGGCTAATTTAGTGCCGGTATTCGAGCCAACCCCCTATCTACGTGATAAAGGCATTCAGGCACATGCCGGCACACTCACCGACGCCGGGGGCCAGAAAACGTACATTCCGGCCACTGACGTCGATGGCAAGCAATGGACGATGCAGTATATTCAAGAAGATGGAACTAAGCGGTTCGCCAAAGATAGCCGTAAAGAAGGTTGTTTCCATGTGATTGGCGGAATTGAATCCCTGGATCAAGCACCGGCCTTGGTCATTTCCGAGGGTTACGCGACGGCCGCCACTAATGCCGAGGCATTGGGTTTCGCCACTGTAGCCGCATTTGATTCCGGAAATCTTCCGGTTGTGGCCAAGGCGTTGCACGAAAAGTTTCCGGATAAACCTGTCATCATCGCCGGCGACGACGATAGGAACCGGCTTCTCACGGATAGTATTAATCCAGGTCGCAGTAAAGCCGAAGAGGCGGCCAAGGCTGTTAATGGCACCGCGATATTTCCAATTTTTGCGCCGGGTGAAAATGTTTATCCACCTAATCTCGAATCGTTTACTCCCCAGCAGTATAGAGAGCATGATCGTGCAATGCGCCGTCTCGAAGCCGCGCAGAAGGAGCCGGAAACGGTAAAACTTTCGAATCAGGAAGTGATTAAACTGCAAAATGCTTTGCTCAGTTCTGAACAAATTGATGCCCTTGATAAAATGAAGGCACATACAGATTTTAATGATCTTGCCACACGGAGCCAATTAGGGCGAAACGGATTGGAACGCCAGGTGAGGGCGGCACTTAGCCAGGCCCTTCAGGACAATGTACAACGCGAAAAGCAGGAGCAAACGAAGGAACAAAAACGTGCACAGGAACAGCGACCTAAGCGGACGGCCTGTATTGGTTAGTTGTAGTCGCCGATCAAAATCCGCCCAAAGATACCGGAGTTAAATGCCGAAGAAAGGCCGAGTAATTTACTCAACAAAAAAGGAGGGCGTAAGGAACGGAAAATAAATCAAAATAAACGAACGACGAACTTTTATCGATTGATCAATCGCCGCAAGGACGCGACAAATTAGTTTGTTTTATGCTTAAATGGCTTGTTTGACAAGCCTTTTAGGCCTTTTATGCTACGCCCCCTTGAGCACTTGAACGCCATTGCTAAACATTATCCCGATGCCTGGAAGCAGGTCGAGATTTTCCGGCAAGACCGGGGCAAGGATTTACCCGATTGGCCGAACTGGTGCTTTATGCCGATGGCCGCTTGGTACTCAATTATCAGCGCGCAACATCAAACCGGCCGCTTGCGCTTGCCGTTGAATCTCGTTGCCGACGTGGCGAACCTTGCCGCGCTGGGTTCCTGGCGATATAGCCAAGGCGTTTACCGATTCGATCCAGACACGTTTGCCGCATTGGCCGACACGACGGTTAAAGGCGAGATCCCAAGCGATGTCTTGCTGCGCCTGCCTGAATGGTGCGTCTATATTGAAATGCCGGAAGATTATCGGTGGTTTGAAACACGCCTCTACGGTTTCTGGGTGCATCTGGAACAGGACACGAACACGCACCGAAACGAGCTGCGTTTTCTGCTCGATACCGAATCCGAACTACAACCGCATATTCTGCATATCGGGCCATGGACGATTACCGAAGCGGTTGACCGGTGGTTGAGTGAAGCGAAACGGCAGGGCGAACAAGCAAACATTGTGATTCCTGAATTCTCTGAAATTGGCGTTTCGATTGAAAATATCGTCAAATCGATCAATCCGTTAGTGAGCCTGGTTCTGTACCTGTGCAGCGAAGAGCCGGAAATTGTCGACCCGAAGGTACCCGATGAGAAACCGCATTATCCGCGGCCGAAAAAGGTCAAAGGCGGTTGGCGGTTATTCCCGCCCGACAAGCCGAAAATCTGGTCGATCGGAGAAAAGACCGGCACCCAGTTGCGGCATGTGAACGAAACGGAACCGTCCGGCCGCGTTGTCAAACCGCATTTGCGCCGGGCGCATTGGCACGGCTTTTGGCGGGGTCCAAAGACAGGAGAACGCCAGTTTCGTTATAAATGGCTTTCGCCTATCATAGTCGGCCATAACGACAACAACGACGATCAAAATCGAATCCAACCATGAAAAATCTTCTCCAATTTGGAGCTGTATGCCGGAACCTCAGAAAATTTTGTCACACTGAATAAACCTATTTTGCATATTCCAGCAACTGGTTTCGATACCACCCAGGCCATCGATTCCGATACGAATCCACCAGTAGTGAATGTCGGCTGTTGAGAGTGGTGAATTGTGGCAATCGGCCATAAACGGCCGTTGAGGATGTCGGCGAAATTTTCGATACCTAAGTTGAGCAAATGACAGCTTTTCGGCAAGCAACCTTGAGTAGTCTTTGACTCGACCCGGCCATTCTGCGACATTCAAAGATTTTAGCGTATGGCTGCAGTAAAACCGAAAGCAGTCGTATAACGCTTCACATCAGCCGGCCAATAAGTGCGTATTGCTTTTAATCCATACGCTTAATTTATTTCTGCTGTTTTTGAGGTTCTGGCTGTTTTGGTGGTTTTACTTTTGGCATCGGCGTAGCAGTGTTTGTTACCGGTAAAGACCGACCAGAATCTTTCGCTATTATTCGTGACTCTGATTGTTGTCTTTTCTCATTGCCAGACATTTTGTTATCCAAAGTGATAATTATTTCGTAGAAAGAGGTCAGCCTTTGTCTCGGCAGATTTTAAAATCTTATTTTTTCTAGGCAAAATTACTCCTTTCAATATTCGCTTCTCTGCATTGAACGCTTTGTTACGTAGTTCAATTTGTAAGTCATGAATCTCTCTTTCTGTCAGTTCCCCTTCAGCAACATCAAACCATTTTTTTTCGCACTCAAGAGCGATTTCTTGGATTTTGTCGTTCAACTCGCTGATAACACCCAAGCGCTGTTTATAAGGTAGAAAAGGTTTTATTGCGCTGATAATCTGGGCCAATGCGATGATACATGCCCATACAATTTGCTGATCTTTCCAAATCGCCCAAGCAGCGATGCTGCTGCTAGATGCTAACGCCAGAAAAATATTAGTAGCTTTGTCCCACCATTCGGAATGTGTGGCGTAATCATGCAAATACATCACATGGGTGCGTAATTCTTTTAGGGTGTTCCAGTATCTATATTGATAGGAGTTGTCGTTCATTTCACTTGTTGAGCGGGGCTTAACAAAGGTCATTCTACTAATTATAACATGATGATGCGAAAATGTTCCTTTCTGACGTAGCCGTTGCATTTGAGCATGAATCCTTCCGGGATCATCTTTTTTGGGGAATCTTCCTCCAGAAAGCGTTGCCTAGATTTGAAATATTACTAAAGCAGATAGTCCGTCTCACTTCATTGACAAATATCTTGCTATATACAATAATCGTCTCATGAAAACAGATATACGTTTTATGAATGAGGTTTTCCGCATTGTAAATGGCGCCTTGCGTCTCGACGTGAATAAAGTGCGCAATTACTCAGCCTTCCTAGCTGACAAGCTTGATGATGTCGGCGAGACGAGTGCGGCTGCCCGACTACGCAAGATGTTGGAGGAAACGGATCACCAGCTAAGGCCGGCGGATGTTCGACTATTGCGAGCTTTGCCTGTTGACGCGGAAAGCCGATTTCCCTTGGTTGAGCATGTTCAATTCAAGGGTATTACCGAGCCTCCAATGCATCTATCACAGGCTCAGTGGGACGTTGTTCATGAATTCATCAGCATTTCCAAGAGCTACGGTTCGATTGACAACAATGAGCTTTCAGGCGCCATGAGCTTCTTGATATTCGGGCCACCTGGCACTGGCAAAAGCCGACTTGCTCGGCATATCGCAAAAGAACTGGGACTGGAACTTTACGTGGCTCGACTTGACGGCCTTATTTCTTCTTTCCTCGGGAGCACCTCAAAAAACATTCGCGCATTATTTGATTTCGCGGCCAAGACCCCTTGTGTTCTCTTCCTGGACGAATTTGATGCAATCGCGAAGATTCGTAGTGATAACCAGGAAATGGGAGAGCTTAAACGTGTAGTGAACAGTTTTCTACAAAATTTGGATACACTGGGCCGTCAGTCTATTGTTATTGCCGCAACCAACCACGAAGCTTTACTTGATGCAGCCGTCTGGCGACGGTTTACCTACAGATTGGCATTGCAATTGCCATCCCTTGACCAACGAAATCAGATGTGGACAGATTTTTCAGCCCCACTCACTTTTTCTGAAAAGGAGCTGAATGTTCTGGCTGACCTATCAGAGGGTTTCTCTGGTTCGGATATCCGCGAAACCTGCATTCGTTTGAAACGACGCAGCCTCGTCAACAGTCGGCCTGTGCAAATGAATGACGCTTTTTTGGTTATTCAAAACCTTTCTTTGGCTGGCGACGAAAATAGATGTTTTGCCGTTCAATTAAACAACAAAGATATTCCTGAAATCGTAAAGATTCTCAGGGAGCGCGATCTACGGCTATATAGCTTCGCAATACTCGCAGAATTACTTGCTGTATCCAAGGCGACAGTTCATCGATTAGCTCATCAAGAAGGGGAGTGTCATGGCGAATAGAAGCCAAGGGGATACACGGCATGATAGGCTTCCAATAAAGCTCATTATGCCAAAACAGGGAGCAGAGCGGAGAGTTACTGGTGGCGGTGGGCCTCCTCAGCCTTTTAGAGTAGTAGACGACCAGTACCGCCATCGTCTGGTTAATCAGATTACCGCGATCCAGGAATCAGTTCTGCTTAATTTAAAGGGTGTAAAGGCAGCTCCGGTGAGAGTGAAGGTCATTGCCAAGGCCGCCGCCAAAAGCCATCGACCAGATACTTTGTTCTCCC
This sequence comes from Methylotuvimicrobium alcaliphilum 20Z, assembly GCF_000968535.2. Taxonomy (NCBI): domain Bacteria; kingdom Pseudomonadati; phylum Pseudomonadota; class Gammaproteobacteria; order Methylococcales; family Methylococcaceae; genus Methylotuvimicrobium; species Methylotuvimicrobium alcaliphilum. Next base: position 94,558 of record NC_016108.1, on the reverse strand, counting down.
ATCATACATGCCCGATTATTGGGAGTGGCGGCCTTGGTGAGCTTTACATCAAGGCAACACCTTCCGGTCTCGCCAAGTTGAAGGCATCTATTGAAGAAAATACTTCTGACCGGATTGTGAAAGAGCTATCCTGCATCGAATCCATCGAAGCGGTGACCCCTTTGTTGAGGAGAAAAGGGGTTAGTGCAGAAGATGTGCTTCGCTACAGTCCGCGTGGCAAGAACGGCTTCATCACCAGAGTCAAACTGTTCAGCTTTGGTGCGAATGAAGATCAAACGGCGATTGCAATTGAATTCGTTGAAGCCTGCAAAGCGAAAGGGATACAACTAGACCAAAGGGGATATGCAGCTCAGAGTTGGATATATGCCGCCGAATGCCGATCAGTCGCCGATGTAGAAGCCCTATCCAAAATTATTTCTGTTCGATCAATCAGTCATATGCCACTTGTGCGCACAGTACGGCCCAAGTCAATAAATCTGGAGTCATCCCTTCCTCAGCTCCCAATCCGAGGCTCAGATGATTTAGACATACCTGTTGTCGTAGTTGTTGATAGCGGAATCTCTGATCAGATTTTGCCGTTGAACAGTTGGATTGTAGGTCGCGATCAGCAAGTTGCTGAGCCATATCGTAACACTGATCACGGAACATTCGTAGCTGGCTTGATCTGCTGGGGTTCTGAACTAAATCCAACGCTATCAGGGCTGGAATCAAGTCCTTGCGGCATATTTGACCTCCAGGTTATCCCCAATGACGATCCTTCCCGTGGCGATACTCTGGCGCTTATGGAATCGGAATTGCTGATGTCGCTTGAGGCTGCCTTGGATGAACATGCGAACAAGTATAAGGTCTGGAATCTTTCCTTGGGGACGGATGCTCTATGCTCACTAGATGAATTCTCTGAACTCGCTGTTGAACTGGATAACCTTCAAGAAAAGTACCAAGTGTCCTTCGTAATCAGCGCAGGAAATTATGTCACTCCGCCCCTACTAGACTTCCCACGAACACCAAACCAACTGGAATCAGGCAGAATTACATCTCCTGCAGATAGTATTCTTAGCATAACCGTCGGTGCGGTATCCCACGTCGATTTCAAGAACAAAGGCCCTAAACAGCATCACCCTTCCGCTTTTTCACGCCACGGTGCAGGCCCTAATTACATCATCAAGCCCGACGTGGTGCATTATGGTGGATCTTGCTCGACGGATGGCCTTCACATTCACGGCATTCGTTCCATTACGGAATCGGGCATTGCGGAAGATATTGGTACCAGTTTCTCAACACCTTTGGTCTCTCGAACTTTGGCGCAGATTTACCATCAAATTACTCCGTTACCATCACCTGTTCTCGCTAGAGCACTGCTGACACACCATGCCAGAGATCCTCGCTCAGGAAAGCGTGTACCTGATGGAGAAGAAAATTACTTGGGATTTGGCTTGCCATCCTCTGCGCCATATAGCCTAGAATGCACACCGCACACTGCAACTCTGATTTTTGAAGACACCCTTAGACCGGGATATTTTCTGGAATGGGATGATTTTCCTTACCCGCCATCATTAATGCGGGATGGGCGCTATTTCGGGGAGGTGTGGATGACTCTGGCTTTTGCTCCCTCAAGGGGAGCTCGATGGGGTACGGAATATTGCGAAACACATATTGATGCCCACCTTGGAGTATATCGAGAGCGCACGAAGCGCGATACCGGAGAAATCAAGGTTGAATTCAAAGGGTTGGTTCCCCCTGAACACCGCAATCCAGAATTGCTTTACGAAGCTTACCAAGTGGAGAAACTTCGTAAATGGGCGCCAGTCAGAACTTACTTCGGAGATATGGGCGAAACGGGAGAGCGCGGGTTGCGTTGGCGTTTAAAATTGCAACTATTGACTCGGCACGGGGTTGAAGTAGATGAAGCAGCTTTCAAACCACAGCACTTCTCTTTGATTATCACCATTGCTGATCCTGCGGGTACCGCACCTGTTTACGATGAGATGGCTCAGATTGTTCGGAACAGATTCCAGGCGCAAAACCTAGCAATCAGAACACGTACCCGCATACGAGGGACAACTTAATTTATGCGCAAACCCTTAAAAGTAGGTATATAGAGTTTGCTCAGCAAATCATCCTACTGTCAGCTTTAAATCGGTTTGTGGTCATTGACTAACTTAGAGCGATAGTCGCTTATGGGTCGGTTGCAGTACGTCACGACTGACCGGTTTAGGTAAGCGCAAAATCATAGCCGACAGGAGTGCTCTGGGTCGAAACCGTAAGCTTCTGTTCACATGCTCTCGTTAGTCCTAATTAGTAACCCGCTTCTTTCTGGTGTCGAAAGGCAAGTACATAAAGAGCATTATCATTCGGTTCATAGCGATAGAGTGCCACAAAACCGGAATCGCCGAATGGAATGAGTAATTCACGCAACTGTGGAAATTCTTCCCACGGCCTGCCGATTTCGGGTTCTGTTTCTAGGAGCTCAAATTGCTGTGCAATTGCCCGCGCGGCTCTTGCCGCAGCCAAAGGACTTTTTTCGGCTAAAAATAGGCGACAGCGCTCCAAACCTTGAGTCGCTCCTTCGGTAATTATTATTCGTGGCACTCTGGGCTCTCTTGCTCATGCTCTGTACCCCAGGTGCTGAGCCAATGACGCACTTCTTGGCCCGTTAGGTGTTTACCCGTTTCTTGATAAGCCTGCCAAGCTGACAAGGCTTCTTGTTTGAAACTTTCTCGAGCTTCTTCGCGTTCAACGTAATCGCGAATGGCTTCGCGCATAATCCAATGCGATGACCGGTGCCGCAGATCAGCCAGATGCTGAATTCGACTTTTCAAATCCGCATCGAGTTTAACAGATGTTGCCATAGTGAGCGCCTCGTTATTAAAAGGTAGTACTTTTAAATACTCTAGCATAGACGGCGGCATTTTCCCAAGGAAACGTCAGCGAAGCTTTAGCTTTGGCTCCGCCCACTTTAGGTCCTATAATATATTTTATAGGACCTAAAAACACGCCCCCAAAATCCTACCTCATTTGCACCTATACATAAGGTATAACCGCATGACCGACTTGTTGCTCAAAAATCCGGAACGCGCACTGACCGCGAAACAGTTTCAGCAATTATCCGACGTGCCGCCGGAACTCGAATGGTTTGCCAACATCAGTTCCGAGAAAACCCGAAAAGCTTACCAGAATGACATTCGCGATTTCGCGCAATTTGTCGGCATCAGCCAACCGGCTGAGTTTCGTATCGTCACCCGGTCCCATGTCATTGCCTGGCGAAAAACCATTGAAGAGAAAAAATTCTCCGACGCCACCATCCGCCGCAAGCTCTCTGCTCTGTCTTCCTTATTTGAGTATTTATGTGAGAAAAACGCCGTGACCCATAATCCGGTCAAAGGCGTGAAGCGACCCATGGCCAATAACAATGAAGGCAAAACCCCGGCCTTGAGCAACGACCAGGCCCGACAGTTATTGGAAGCGCCGCCGGAAGACACAATAAAAGGGCAACGCGACCGGGCGATTTTAGCCGCTCTGCTCTATCATGGTCTGCGCCGGCAGGAACTGTGCAATCTGCGTGTCAAAGATTATCAACGAAGATCCGGCGTGATGATGTTCCATGTCCACGGCAAACGGAAAAAAGAGCGCTTCGTGCCGGTGGAGCCGAAAACTCAACGCTTAATCGCCGAATATCTGGAAACGGCTGGCCATAGTGCGGATCTGGAAGGCGCTTTGTTTCGGCCGGTGAAAAACAACTCGACTGGTGATCTCACTAAACCGCTCAATCCGCGTTCGGTGTATCGGGATGTGGTCATGCGTTACGCCAAACAAGTCGGCATTACGCTCGATACCCACGGCTTTTGCGTGCACTCGCTGCGAGCAACTGCTGCGACCAATGCGCTCGATCATAAAGCCGATATCGCCAAAGTTCAGGAATGGCTGGGCCATGCTAATGTTTCGACCACTCGGCTGTACGATAAACGGCATAGTCGACCGGAAGATAGCCCGAGTTTTAAGGTGGAGTATTAGAAGCGCACGGTGCGCGAAATGTGCCACGAGCCGGCATGCATTACATCGACTTCACGCCAATGGTGATGATCCTGGGGGCGGTGATTGATCTGCGACGGTCGTTTTACTTGAATTTGACTGTAATGAAATAAGTGGCGTTTGCAAAGTCGGTAATGATCGCTAGGATACCTTCGTTCTTCTGATCGTAATGGGTGATCATTTCTTTTAATTGAGCGTAAGAGTCCGGGGAGGTAAATACCTCAAGTATCTCTTCTTCCGTTCTGTAGTCATCCTGGTTGGGAAGCACATTTGAAATAACATTTCTTGCATAAACTAACAAAGCCCCTCTGCCCCTCGAAAGGTAGCATTCTTTGTATAACTTGATAAGTTGCCTTAAGTTTTTGTTCAGTAGCGATATTGCCTGGTCTCTTTGTGTAATGGCCGACATGGTGTTTTTTAGTTCCGAAATTAAAATCTAAGTAGATATTTTACGCTATGCTTGCCGCCACCCACGCCGCGTTCTCGACCGCGCTCTATCTCGGCGGGGCGGCGGTGTTCGAATACCCGACCGAACCGGTCGCCTGGGGCCTTGCGATTCTGTTCTCGTTCATGCCCGATATCGACATCCCGACCTCGCGCGTCGGCCGGCCGCTGTTTTTCATATCGGTGCCGATCGAGAAGCGCTTCGGCCACCGGACCACTACCCATTCCCTAATCGGCGTCGGCATCCTCGCGGCGCTGGCCTCGCCGTTGTATCTCGTCTGGCCAATGGGCTTTTGGGCGATCCTGGGCGGCTATTGGTCCCACATCCAGATCGACATGGCCAACATCCGGGGCGTCGACTTGTTTTGGCCGTCGCCGCTGCGCGTGATCTCACAGCGCGCCGACATGAAAGGCCGGTCGCTCCGCTGGCTGGTCGAGAACCTGCAGGCGAACCACGATTATTACTTGCTCGGGGAATTGCACATCGATGCCGATAAAGTCGTCGATGTCACGCAATTGGAGGTTTACCATCCGGCCCGCTGGAGCGGGGCTAAGGTCAAGCTGCATTATGCGAAGGCCGGGGATCTGGCGGATTATTTGAATCTGACCGCGATCCGGGGTGAGGTGGTCGTGCAGTTTTGGTTGCGGCCGGGGGATGCGATGGTGGAAATGCGGTTTGATGGTGGGGCGGGGAGGGTTGTGACACCGGGGGTTTTGGAGGGGATGTTTTGAGGCCTAAATTGATTTTAATTTAGAAATAATACGAAGCGCCAAGTCTTCAAATGCTTTTTGACGAGCAACAGGTTCGTATTGGTTAGCATGGGAGAACATGGTATGGGACACTTCTGTTTCTGTTTTTATGGCGAAATGAAGTAGTTCTTGGTTTTGTTTGATCACAGTTACATCTGCATCCAGTACAAAATCCTTATTAAAACGAATGATTCCAACCGGTATGAAAAAGAGCATGCCAATAAAAATGCTCTTTACTATTCCAAATCCAATTTCTTCGTCAATATTTCCACTTGCAGTGATGCGAAGGCGGTAATCAGGCGGATTTCTAGGTTCCAAAGGGTAATAAACTTCGTTGAAGGCTCCTCGTTCTATTAACGTTTTCCGCACAATTTCGCCAAGTTCGCCATTGCCCCAAATGATCCCCCCATCGTTTACTGTGAGTACAGCTGCTTCAGAGATCGGGCTTTGATTTAAAACTTGTTGATCTAAAATCGGCGGAGTGACTTTCCAGCCACAGCCGACCAAAGAAAAAATAAGGGCAATACAAATTAAACGGCGTGTTTTTGTTCTGGTAGTCATCTTTGCTGCCGTTATTTTGGGGATGATTTTATAATCCAATCGGAATCGTTCTGCTTGGATATTGATTCAGGTTCTATTACAACGTGTCTGGAGCAACCTTGAGCGAATAAAAAAACTAAGCAAAGTGAATATATGGCTTTCATTGAAAAAAACACTCCTTAGTTGTAAGCATAGTATTTAAAATTAACCGGACTCATTTGTCCTAGTTCCGGGTAACGATTCATTAGCGTAATGATGGCTGTTACTATTTGTTTCACAATTTGCGAGGTTGCGTTATTCACTGAACCTTGGAAATTGGATTCGGTGGCCGCCATGGCGCTCTGCATACCTTTTACAAAAAAAGTACGTTCGGCATTTAAGCCATTATTGGACGTAGCAATTAAATGCACACTTATATCCGTTTCCATGCTAACAGTGGTAAAGCCAATCACAGGCTCGACAAAAAATTTACGTAGCGTTCCTTGTATTTTTACGCCGGTTGCTTTACTCGTTTCTCCCTGCGTTTTAACACTAAAACCTGCTTTCCTTAATTCCTCGGCAACAGATTCTGCTAGTTGTTGCGCTGGTGATGGAGAACAAAAAACGTCGGCGGTATCCATGTTATAACCATTTTTTTTCATACCGCAACGATTTTGGTTATCCCGCTCATCGGCATAAGGAACGAGTAAAATGATTTCCCTGTTATCGCCCCCAGAAAGATTCAAGTTTTCACGGTTGCCTTTCGTATCAACCGTAATATCAGTAAATGCACAAGCCGTTAATAAAAGAAAAGGGAAAATTAGAAAGTACCTCATACACCATCCTGACATTTACGGATAAAAAGATCTGGCATTGCATAGTGATAACGACAGCTACTTACACCAAAAAAAAGCGGTAAAGACTAGCATAGAGCGTATCTGGGGTCTATCAATAATGCTCAGTTGCTTGGCACGATAGGCCGCAACAGCATATGTTCTTAATGAATAAAGGTTTACGATTCAGTTAGCTGACTATTTTTTGCATTACGCGAAGGCGGGGGATCTGGCGGATTATTTGAATCTGACCGCGATCCGGGGGGAGGTGGTCGTGCAGTTTTGGTTGAGGCCGGGGGATGCGATGGTGGATCTGAAATTCAGCGGTAGCGATGCTGGGAACCGGATTCCAGGCATTCTGCAAAACTTTTAATCCCTGTGAATATGGATTCTTATTATTTATTTGTTAACTAACATATATATATTTTAGTTACATTTGTAAATTAAGGATCAACATTTTTACGTCGCCTCCAATTCGCTCAGTTGCCGCTCGATGTCACGCCGGTACGATGCAATCGAATTTACAAGATCGACGGTGGCCAGCGTGTCGGTCGTGGCCGAATGCGCGGAACCTGTCCATGATATGCCGGCTATCGATGTCGCTGTTTCCAGTGATATTGAGCCGTAGCGGTTCGTGGGTCCGAAGGCTTTGGCCGCCAAGTACATCGCGCATCGGGTTTCGACCGTTTTCCACCAGTCCGTGGATTCGCCGAACGCGCTACACGTCTGATACACCATGCGGGAATCGAACTCGGCATTGAAAATCACCACAGTCCGCCCGGCGACCAGCTCTTTGACCCGATGGACGACTTCCGGCCAGGCCGGCGCCGATGTCAAGGCGGCCTCATCGATGCCGTGAATGGCAGACGCATCCGGCTCGATAGGGATGGTCGGTTTCATCTTGGTTTCGAAATGCACATGACCGGCCGCATCCGCTAGAGCCAGCTCGATAATCTGCGCGTTATAATCGAGGCCGGTGGTTTCCGTGTCGAGGAAAAGCGGGGCTTCGGCAAGCCAAGCGCAGGCGATTTCGCCGGCAAGCGCTTCATTGCTGCGGAGCTTCGCTTTCAAGGCCATGATCGCTCTGGCACGTTTTTGCTTCTCTGTCGGCTCACGCTGTTGGATTGTCCGGATCGGCACGCAGTCGGCTATTCGATAAACCCCGAATTCTCGACCATAGCCGTTTTTGTAATGCTTTATGGGGATGGCGTCCGGCTTTGGTTTCATCCTGAATTCGTCCCGCAACCGACCCTTGGAAAAGCATCTGTCAGCGGCGATGGCTTCATCTCTGGCTTTTTGTAGTGCGTTGTCGTCCATAGCGGCGGTAAATTGATCAATACCAATTATATTTATAGATAACCGATTTTCCATTAGCCTAAAACTTCCGTCAATACTAAAATATATATATGTTAGTTAAATTTGGTAATAACAATGGCTAAATCTGGGCGATCAATCTATTTTTACACATTGGATCACTACAAGGCCGATATCGAAATTGCTATGGATTTGGAGAATATAGACCAGCGAAGGGCGATGGCGGCGGCGGCGTCGAAACGATATAAGCAAACCGTGCTTTTCTATTGGCTGGAAAGGGTGGAAGTAGATGATGGCGTGGATCTGACGCCAACCTTGGCGCTGAACCTGGTGAAGGGCTGGATGGGGCGAGGCATTGACCGTTTGACATTAAACAAATGGTTCGCGGTTACCGGGCGCACGGCCGCGAACAAAAGCAGGGATCATCACAGGAAGGATGAGTTGATAGAGAAATACAAGGAGCAAGTGGATAGAGACATCAAAAAAGCGATCAGCGACATGGGGAAGGTTAGGAAAGCTGTATTTTATAGAATCATCTAAAGTATATATATGTTAGATAGTTTAGATGGGTTTTTCCGGCAGTGGAAAAAGTGTGTTTGTTCCTAGTCTATTAAATGGCCTGTAAGCCTCTAGGTGATAAAAATGAAACAACGCGAAGCTTCATAACATGAAATAGCTGCCCAATGGAACGCTAACGTATCAATAGGCGATACCGTTGAATATCGTAGCTATCCTGGAGCTGAGCCAGAGTTATTTTCAACTCGTACAGCGGCCAGCATACTCAGCGGGCATACGGCTGTTGTGTGGCTAAATGGTAAAAGCGGTTGTGTTGCGGTTGATGCTTGTCGTTAAGTTGATGAGAGATAGTGTGGAGTTGAGTTTTTTCGGTGTGGCGGGTTGAGACGCCGGGGGTTTTGGAGGGGATGTTTTGAAGTGTTAAATTATTTATCGAGGTGACTATGTTACAAAATCATGGCAATACCTATTTTACTCAAACAGAAATCGATCAATATAATCGAAATCGTATTAAACAACGCCAGCAAGACGAATATGAAGCAAAACTTCATGCAGCGGTTTGTGAATTGGAAGATTCCGTAGGCAGCGGCGTTTTCTTAAATAGCGATAACAAAGTCGTCAAAAGAATTGCCCACCAACACGACCTTAATCCCAAGAAATTAGTGAAAGCCTATATGCGGTTATGTAGCTCAGATGTTTTACTTCGGAATGCCGAAGAGGATATGGGCTTACCTTATGGGACGTTGGATGTTTGCATGGGAAGCGATTGATGTTTTGAGGTTTGCTATACTCTAACTGCTATGGGCGGTTGTTTCCAATGGGAACGGTTGCAGGCGCTACGGTGATTGCATTATCCGGTTCGAATCCGGCGCCGCTCATAGCCACATATTTTAGTATTCTCTCCGATGCGCAAAACCGGGCTGCGGTTTTTGCGGCAATTATGACGTTTGCTATACTTTCGGGCTGCAGCCGATAAAGGTCAATGCGAACAAAGGAACTGTCCTTGAAAAAACCATCAACTTCTCCGTTAAGTTACCGTACCGGCTGGTTAGCCGCTCTGTTTGCCGCGCATTCCGATTATGATTCCTTTTCAACGATCAAAGATGGCGTTCTGCTAAACAGCGGTGACGGGCAACGTAGAATTTCACATCTGGGCATTGGCAAAGGCGTCGCTTTAGAGTCTGGTTTTTTCTGGGACGTTTTGGCAATTTATCTCGAAGATGGTGAAATAATCCGCGTCGGCGGAATCAACAAAAAAAAATCCCTCCTACTGCAAGCCGGATTGAACCGGGCATACCGGCAATATCTTTCCGAATTTTACCAACGCATGGCTCCGGAAATTGATGACTCATCCCGGCAAGCGCGCACTTTATTTGACGGGAAACGCTATATCCGCAAAGCTGCGGCCAGACAATGGCTAAAGTCTTACAGGAGTTTGGCCGAAGCGTTAAAACGCAAGGACATACAACGTTTTTTGCCTGATGGATCGGCTCAGAATTTGCGGTTGATACAACCGATTCTAATCCACGGCTACGATGCGTTCGAGCGCCTGAACGCATCCTATGTCGATCGACAAATTGAGGCATTCAAGACTTTTTTCGATAGCGTCGAAAGCAACCCACTGACGGCTAACCAGCGCCGGGCTTGCGTGATCGACGAACAGCACAATCTAGTGTTAGCCGGCGCAGGAACCGGCAAAACCAGCACGATGATCGGGCGGGCCGGGTATTTGATCAAGGCGGGACACGCTAAACCCGAACAAATCCTGATGCTGGCATTCGCGCGCAAGGCCGCCGAAGAAATGGACGAGCGCATCCGGTCTAAACTCGGTATCGAGTCGCTGACCGTGAAAACCTTTCACAGTCTCGGCAAGCACATCATCGCCCAAGTCGAAGGCATCGCGCCGGCGATAGACAAAATGGCGGAAGACGAGCATTTGCGGGCCCGGTACGTCGATGAAGAAGTCCAGCGCTTATTGCAGGACGAACTGTATAAGTCACGGCTGGTCGGTTACTTTCTGTATTACAGCAATCCGTATCGAAGCGTTTTCAAGTTCAAAAGCCAGGGCGAGTACTACCAATACATTCAGGAAAACGACATCCGCACGCTGCAGGGTGGGCTAGTGCAAAGCTACGAGGAGTGCGAAATCGCCAATTTTTTGTACCGGCAGGGCGTCGCCTATGAATACGAGCCGAATTACCAGGTAAACACCGCCGGGCCGGATTACCGAGTTTATCAGCCGGATTTCTACTTGCCCGATTACGGCATTTACATCGAGCATTTTGCCGTCAACGAACACAACCAAACGCCGCCGTTCATTGACCAGAAAAGCTATCTTGAAGGAATGGTCTGGAAGCGGGCAACGCATCAAAAATATCAAACCCGACTGATCGAAACCTACTGTTATCAAAAGCAGCAAGGCATATTGACGCAATCGCTCGAACAGCAATTAAAGCAAGCAGGCGTAGCCTTTCGGCCGTTGCCGAACAATGAACTGCTTCGGCAGCTGAACCAGTTCGGACAAGTATCGAAATTCAGCCAATTGCTGGCGCAAATGCTCTGTTTGTTCAAGGCTTCAGGTCTGACTATTAAGGGCTTGGTCTCTTTAGGAAAGCAGCATGAAGACCATGAGCGGATGAAGGCGGCGGCTTTTTTGTTTGAGCCTATATACGAGGCTTATCAGAAGCGATTGCGCGACAGCGAGACGATCGACTTCGACGACATGATCGTGAGGGCGATCGAATACGTGGAGGCCGGACGCTATCGGTCGCCGTACAGCTATATTCTGGTGGACGAGTTTCAGGATATATCGGCGAACCGCGCGAGGTTGGTCAAAGGCTTGTTGGCGCAAAATCCAGACAGCGGATTATTTTGCGTGGGCGACGACTGGCAGTCGATTTACCGTTTCACCGGGAGCGATGTCACCATTACCAAGGAATTCGAGCGGCATTTCGGCGACACCGCCATCAGCGTTCTTGATCTGACATTTCGCTTTAACAATAAAATCGGGGACGTGGCGTCCCGTTTTGTCATGCAGAATTCCACGCAGATCGCTAAACGGATTCAAAGCCATGCGGTCATCGAGCAAGCGGCGGTCTCGTTGGTCAAAACCAACAGCGATCCGGTCGGTTTGGATGCGGCGTTGTCGGTGATCGACGCCAACGCCGATGACGAAGCGAGCGTGTTGGTCCTGGCCAGGTTTAACTTCAGGAAGCCGGATTTAGCTCAATTCAAGCGGCGTTATTCCAAGTTGAAACTGCAATTCATGTCGGTTCATGCCTCGAAGGGCAAGGAAGCCGATTATGTGGTCGTGTTAGGATTGGAGAAAGGCAAGCACGGCTTCCCGCCTGAGAAAGCTACTCATCCGGTTTTAGAGCTACTGTTGCCGCCGGCGGAGGTCTTCGCTCATGCCGAAGAGAGGCGCTTGTTCTATGTGGCGATGACCCGCGCCCGGCATCATGTTTACCTGATTTGCGACGCCAACAAAGCTTCCGATTTTGTCCGGGAACTGGTCGATCGGCGCTATGAGATCCGCGTTGACGAATTTACCGGCGAGGGTTTTCAAGACAAGATCGCTGACATTCCGTGCAACGAATGCGGCGCCGGCTACATGGTGCCCAGGGACAGCCAGCACGGCAGCTTTTTCGGTTGCAGCCAATATCCGCTGTGTACGAACACCGTAACGGCTTGCCAATGGTGCGGGGGCGGATTGCGCGAAAAAGGCCGGTTCCGGGTTTGCGAGAACAAGCGATGTGATTACGTCGAACCGATTTGCCCTCTATGCGGCGGCAAGCTGAGTCTGAGGAAAGGCCCTTACGGGCAGTTCTGGGGCTGTTCGCACTTCCGGAAGGACGCAGAATTCTCATGCAACCATACCGAGAAATTTATTGATCTGAAAGCTGCTAAATACAGCAGCCTAACGGATGAAGATTACATCACCTGATTTTCAATTTCACACATTAGTATTATTTACCAACGGATAAAAAGGAGCGGCGAGGATGACCGAAGTCAATAAGATCTCTACGACCAAACTAGCCAAAAAACGCGGAATGACCTCGAACGAATTGTTCGCCCAATTGAGCGAGAGGGGGTTACTCAAAAGGGATAAGGAGCAATGGGTATTGACCGAAGCCGGCGAACGTTTGGGCGGCGTGCATTTGAACGGTAAATACGGCCAGTATGCGGCATGGCCGGAAGATGTCGATTTTGGTCAAACTACCGGAGCGGAGCCGTTAGCGGGAAATTTGAACGACAAGCTCATTACCGCGACAGCGATCGGCAAGCATTTCGAGCTGTCGGCCAATAAGATGAATTACATACTTTCGGAGCTGGGCTGGATCAAGAAAGGCCTGAAAGGCTGGCTGATCACCGACCAAGGCGCCAAGCTTGGCGCACTGCAAGGCGAGGATTCACGCTCCGGTATTCCTTATGTACGGTGGCCGGAAAAAATACTGAACGTCAAAGCGTTGAAAGACAGCATCGACAACATTAAAGGCGTCGATAAGCCGAAGACCGAGAGCGACAAGATGGATAGCTTCCGACACAAATTCGAGGCGACGCACCGTGCGACCGACGGCCACTTTGTCCGGTCGAAAGCGGAAATGCTGATCGATAATTGGCTGTACATGGCCGAGATCGTTCATGCCTATGAGCGCAAGCTGCCGATCGAAGAGGAAATGTATTGCGATTTCTATATTCCGACCGGCAAGGTTTACATCGAGTTCTGGGGCTATGACAACGATTCTAAATACCTGGCTCGTAAAGAAGAAAAACAGGCCATTTACAAGAAATACAACTTCAACCTGATCGAGCTGACCGACGACGAAGTGCTTAATCTGGATGATATCTTGCCGCGATTGTTGTTGAAGTTTGGCGTGCAGGCTTATTAACGGCTAAAGTTTATGGCAAAGGAGGTGGTTTTTTTGACCAAAATTTTGATATAGCCCAAGGCATGTGACCACTGTCGCGGCTACTTGGTTTTGGGCGGAACCAATGCTTGGGATATTTTGTACAAAGAGAAAGTGACAGGTTTCCGAGGAAGAAGGAAAAGCATTTGATGTTATTAAATTATCTTCATCTCAAGACCTACATTGGTTCACACCATACTAAAATGCGAGGTTATTTTGAAAAGAGACTGGGAATTAGTCAGGAAAATCCTACTTAAAATAGAAGCGCTAGAAACGATCAAGCGTAGCGTTGTTTGTGCTCAAGATATTGAAGATTATGATGAAGAAAATGTTTCTTATCATATTTACCTTCTGGAACAAGCAGGGCTTATTGAAGCTGCCGTGCAGAAACACCATAACACAGGCATACGGGCTTTAGCTTATAATCTTACTTGGTCAGGGCATGAATTTCTTGATGTTATTCGCGATCCTGATATTTGGCAGCAAACCAAAGAAGGTGCGAAAAAAGCAACCGGGTTCAGTCTTGAATTGCTCCGGGATTTAGCTAAAGGCCTCATCAAGAAAAAAATCGAGGAGCATACAGGAATACAATTGTGATTTATCACACCGGATGAATCACACTCGTCACCACGCCCCAAATCACCGTATCCATTTCCTCGCGCAACACGATATCCCGATAATCCGGATTTTCCGAGCCTAAAACCCACTGACCGCCCCGGCGCTTCAAGCGCTTGACGACCAACTCCCCATTCAGCGCGCAAATCACGATCCTGCCCGGTACCGGTTCCAGCGAACGGTCGACGACCAGAATATCGTTCGGGTGAATGCCGGCGCCGAGCATCGATTCGCCTTGCGCGCGCACGAAGAACGTCGCGGCAGGTTTCTGCACCAGCAGCTCGTTCAGGTCCAGGGTCTTCTCGATGTAATCGTCGGCCGGCGAGGGGAAGCCGGCCGAGACTTTGCCGGAAAATAGCGGCAGGTTCACAGTTTTAGGGTTTGAAGCAGCGGAATAAAAATTCGTTGGCATAGTATGCATAGCGGGTTGAGAGCGAGGAGAAGCCGAAAGGCGTTTATTATGTTCTCTTTTTGTTCTCTTTTAAACCCGTTTTTGCTATGCTGTCAAAAAATTCCAAACCAGCGATGAGGAGAACCGTCATGCAACGTAAAATTCACATGCAAGATCAGGTCAGAAACCGGGTGGCCGCGATTATGGACGATCGCCGATCGAATGACGCGACCGCTTTGGGGATGAAGGTGTTGGTGATCGCCGGGATTTTGTTGGTCGGGGTGGTTTGGTGAGGCAGTCTTTAGATGGTTGCGCCCAAGGTTGCACGGGCAACATCAAAATTACGCAACATATTGCTCAGAAAAATCGCTTAATCCCAGAAATATCAAGGCTTACAAGCTTGGATTTGAAAAAGTTGCGCTAATTTTCCGAGTCCATCTATGGACTGAAAAAAATACCCGCGTTTACTTGGAAATTTACGTCGTGGGGACGATGCAACAATGATTTTGACGGTAAACTAAGCGTTGTGTTCATGCCCGAAATGAAGGCGTCGATTAAGGAAAAATAACAATGCCCACCCAGAACTATGACTCAATGGCGCCGCTTACCCGTTCGCTGCTTTCCGAATTACTCGAAGATTCCAAGCTTTATAAAAGCGGCCAAGACTATCAGGAAATGCTCGATTTTGTCGTGCGGCTACGCAACTTCGTTCCCTTCAATGCCTTCATCCTGCACATCCAATTGTTTTACGACGGATCGCAATCGGCCATTACCGGCCGTTGAAGATGCCGGCGAAATTTTCGATACCTAAGTTGAGCGAATGACAGCTTTTCGGCAAGTAACCTTGAGTCGTTTTTGGCTCGACCCGGCCAAGAGCTGACGACCACGACTGACCGCTTTAAGGCAATGAATATGGTGGAATGAGCTTGGAAATGTGTCGAAATATTACGTAGCTTATGTGCCGCCGTATAGGTGGTTTATAAAACGCTGGAAACCATCTTCAGCGATTGTTTTGGTCGATGCCCTACGGTAGCGATAGTTAAAATCATCTCCCTTAGGGGGAGTGAGTTTTCAATAAGGCATCTTTAAATGACATATCAGAAGAATAGTCTTAGTGATCGGCCATTCTACCGATTTATTCATTAAATCATTTGATTGAAAATCTAAACAATTCAACTCCTGATTCATTTCGATAAACGTATGTCATCGAAACGCCAGCCTCAATTATTTTGTTTGCGTCTTGATTTTTTCTCGAATTGTTTTCCACGTCTTTATGGATGGCGTCTTTTTTAGAAATGATAGTTGCATCGTCCAAACCTAATACGGTGTAGAAATATGTCAATTCTTTATGGCCTGCGAGGGCGTTATCTAGGCGCGTGAATTTATCAGCCATCATCGGGCCATTTTTGTTAATTGCGCTGACCGCTTTCTTTAATTCCGCGTCCAGAGAGAGGTCTGCAATCGGGGGAAGCAAATAAAAAATAGTGGTAAGAGAAAAATACGCGATGGCAGCGCCCAGTGTAATGAGTGCGGAAAAGCCATACTTTGACGGTGAACTGCGATCACTCCTGAATAGCCTGCCACTTGCGTTGGCGGCAACGCCGCCGCAAAGTCCACCGATGGCGCCACCCGTCACTATCAGAATAAAGGGAATGCCTATCCAAGTGTATTCGTACCACTTCAGCGGGCTGGCGATATTCACTACTTCTTCGCCAATCTTGACTTTTGGGATAGGATCCAAATAGTTGTACTTAAGTTGGACAGTGATCTCGGTGCCTGCATCTGTTGTCACTGTGTATCGCCTTTTTTGCTTCTTTACCATCGTGCCATTAAGGAATAGTCGAGGGCCATGAAAGGCTCCCGCCACTTCAACGGAGAGTCGCTGCGCCTTGAATGCGGAATGTTGAATTTCGATTTGCATAGCGACTTACTGAGGTTAGATAAGGTAGATTTTACCCTTTCAGAGTTGCGAGCGGTCACTACCGGCCAAAACCGGACTATTGTCTATAATTTTGAGAGACAGTAATTGAATGAGCTACCACCTTTCAAATTAGCCCTACATGCTTGATTGAAAGACCTGTCCCCGATTTCCCTCTTTCTGTCGTCTAGCCAATCCAATTATTCCAATCAGGCCAGAACCAAAGAACCACACTGCACTCGGCACGGGCACTGATGGGACAACAGGAGTAAGAGAAACAGAACCACCACCACCACATAATAAAAGATTTGTACATACTGTAGCCATCTGTTCTGTTGTAGGCTGAAAGGATACCTGAGAAGAATCAATCGTTCCGTTAAGGAGGAATCTTTCGCTATCAGAAAATGGAGAAAGAACCGTGCCATTATCGTCAGTTACCTGGATGTCGCCAAAAAGTGCAAACTTACCACTATCAAACATTGTCTCCAACAAACTACCATCACCAGGGAAGTCTCCGTCTAGACCAGCAGCCATATAATCTTCCAAACGAAAGCTAAACCAGTCCTGAAAAAATGAGTTCCACCCCGGCGTATTCGCTCTTTCTCTTGAAGTTAATTCGATATTTTGATTAGTGACGGTTGCTTTGTAGTCAGTATCGAATATATATAGCTCATCAACAATACTGCTGCCATTATCGTGATCATTTTTGAACGGGGAAACCGCATATGAAGAAATTCCGAATGTGTTGTTACCTAGAATTGAGCCGCGAATAGATAAGTTACCGAGATTCATTGAGTACCAATAATCATGCCCTCTCGCCAGAATACTACTACCTAAAAACTCTTCAGATCTCTTCACGGTTAAAGACAGGCTAACTGGTACAGGTGAATCAGGAGTCAGATTCAGGGCGCCATAGAATTCTTCAAGGCTAAATGGCAACGTCTGTGATGATGCGACTGTGAGGTCGCTTAGATAGCCATTATAAGAATAATTCCGAGTTTCAGTATTAACACCACATGGAACTGCACAGAGTGTTATTGCACCTGCATTGCCTGCAGCCATGATAAGCCATGCAGTTATAACTGCGACTTTAAAATGCTTCATGCTTATGAATAAATTTATTTCAATGCACTCTGTTTTCCATAATTTCATTATATTTTACCTTTGCCAAGTAGATTCATTTATCCATACCAGTACAAAATCTACCAGATAACTATGACAAGCCTGTTAAACAGACAAATGGAGAATAACGCCGGAAGTCGTTAACTTTATCCCAGGTATCATATCAAAGGGGGTATCAAGGTTATTGGTCGAACGTCTGCTTCGGGTCGCTATGTTAAGCTCAACATAGCGACCCCTATGTGTAGTTCGAAACTATGTGGAGTTGCAAATTTACATTGAGGATTAGACCTTGGTGTCCGTCGCATAAGGTCGAACGCAACTTCACATAATTTCAATGCTTGAAGAAGTAGCATCAACTTGCGATCGGTTGGGTAATATCAGCCCATTGTTAATTCCGACTTTTTCATGCATCGCGAT
The DNA here is from genome assembly GCF_000968535.2 of Methylotuvimicrobium alcaliphilum 20Z. Lineage (NCBI taxonomy): Bacteria > Pseudomonadati > Pseudomonadota > Gammaproteobacteria > Methylococcales > Methylococcaceae > Methylotuvimicrobium > Methylotuvimicrobium alcaliphilum. The sequence goes on along the minus strand of NC_016108.1, from coordinate 76,783 downwards.
AGTCAGGAAATCTCGAGGTAGGGTGCTAATTGGCTCTCAAATAGCCAACTTATTGAGTAGTGTCGGATACGATTGACTAGAATTCCTGATGTCACTGAAATTTTTACTTCAAGACACCGATAAAACTATGTGAACCTAAGGTTTTCTCATATTGGCCATAACCCAGGTGAATTCTATCTTTCTTCCAGGTCGTATTAACAATTTACACATAGTTTCGAACTACACATAGGGGTCGGTTGCGAACCCTCGTCCCGTAACTTAAGCAACCCGGTATAGAAGTTTCGTCACATCAGTCTACCTGCTAATGCCCATTTCCGCACGAATCCTTACGGTCGGCCTATTTAACCCTTTCTATTATCCGCTAAAATTCGATAAACGCTGGCCTCTCCAATATTAAGCTGCCGGGCAATCTGCGTTTTGGTTACGCCATTGGCCGCGAGTTCAACGACTTCCTGGCGCAGTCCGGTGGCCAAGGGCTTTCGGCCTTTATACTTGCCAGCGGCTTTTGCCTTGGCGACGCCTTCCCGCTGCCTCTCCAACATAATTTCCCGCTCGAATTGAGCGACACCGCCCAAGACCGTCAGCATCAGCTTGCCGGTGGGCGTTTGCGTATCCATGCCCAGGTTAAGAATGCGCAGGCCGGCCTGCTTTTGTTCCAGCGTCTGAATAATGGCCATGAGATCCGCAACCGATCGAGCTAACCGGTCCAACTTTGTCACGACCAAGACATCGCCTTCCCGGGTAAATTCCAAGGCCGCTTCTAACTGAGCCCGGACGGAAACCGAGGAAACCTGTTCCTGGAAGATTTTTTTACACTGAGCCGCTTCGAGTTCTCGAAGTTGTGCTTCAAGCCCGGCAATTTGTTCAGTCGTCGATGTTCTGGCGTAACCGATAATCATATTTCTCTCAATAGAACTTTAGATGCTGTGATAGATCATCTATCATAATACAAATGAAGGTCTATTGATAGGCTTTTAAGCGGGGTTGTGACTCTATCATTAGATCAAGGTCTATTGAGAGTTTTGTTTTATGGAGGGGAGGCAGAATTTGGAAAAAATAGCTAAATATTGTATCGGCATTTGTCGGGTGTATAAAAAATCCTATGGGACTTTGGTGTCGTTTGTTTAAATGCACCCGTGTATGGGTGGGTTCATTATATGTGAATGACAACTCTCCTGGCACAGAGAGGATTCAGGAATTGATAGACCAAGCGAATATATCGACCACTCGGCTGTACGATAAAAGGCATAGTCGACCGGAAGATAGTCCGAGTTTTAAGGTCGAATATAATCGAGGGGGAACAGCCAGTTACCCCACTGACTTCTCACAGATTCCAGTGTGCAAAATTACCGCACAGAGTTTTTCAAAACTGCTCGCATTGTCCCCGGCACATAGACAATTATAATGATTCTTAGAGAGCATGGAGTATGCTCATTACCAGCAGATTCCAGGTCACAAGAACACAACATTCACCTGACCGCCAAAAACATCTTGAACCGTTGGGATCAAGTGGTCGTGGTGGCTAAGGAAGATGACTTGGGTCTGTTCGGACAATGCTTTAAGCGCTTCAAACCCGGCTTTTGATCGGACATCATCGTAGTTAATAAATAAATCGTCAGCGATAAAGGGTAGCGGCATGGCTTGTTCCAAGTGCATTTCCAGGGCTGCCAATCTAAGTGCCAAGTAAAGCTGATCTCGTGTACCGTCACTCATACCAGAGATACCAACCATCATGCCATCGGTGCGTAGCCCCTCTAGGACCATTGGTTCTCGTTCAAAATCCACAATCAGCTTGCTAAAAGATCCGGAAGTTAATGTCGAAAAGATGGCCCCGGCACGTTGTAACAGAGGCCCTTGCTTCTCTTCTCGGTAACGGTCAATAGACCAACGGAGCAAGCGCCCAGCGGTAAAAACTTTTACATACCGTTCTGCAACATCTGACATTTGTGCAAGCGCCTCTTGGCGTTTTGCTTCTGCTTGGGTTGCAGCGTCAGACCCACCGATTTCGGATAAAGCCCGTAAGGCATTTGCAAGGTCAGCCGAAAGATTTGATTGCTTCTGAACAGCTTCAGAAATTTCATCATTAACGTACGCTAAATCGCTGGTAAGTTGAATTAGATCAGCCGCATCAACCTCCGCTTCAATTTGCTCCCTAGTCAGACCATCACCACCGTTAAGCAGATTAGCGTTAGATTCTGCCATTTCTGACTTTAGGCGACGTTGCTCGTCAGACCGCCAAATTGCTTCACCCAGCAACGCATTGTTATCGACTCCCGCTTTATCCATTAACGGTTTCAAACTCGCCATTGCTGTTTGAATTGATTCTTGGGCTTCCAATACCTGATTACTTGCAACACGTAGTGATTCCTTTAGCCGACTGCTTTCTGTAAAAGCCTCGCGGGCGAGAGTTAAGCGATTAGCTAATGTTAATGCTATTTGCTCGGCTGATTGGCCATTGATTTCTGGTGCAATAATTTGTGCGAGTCGATCAGCTTCAACAGAAAATGCCTTCAGGTCAGCATTCATGGTGTCGATACGCTCGACTTGAATCTGCCGCATTTTCTCCAGTTTTTCGGCTACTTGTTCAATAAGCTCAACAGCGCCTTCAACCGTGCCGATATCACTGTCAGGCGCTAATCCCAACTTAGCAACTGTTGTTGACCAGATTTCAGTCCAACGGCTTTCCTCAGACTTTGCATCCTCCTTAGCTTGTTTTAGTGTGGCGGCAAGTGTCTTTGCTTCACGCAACTGGGCGGATAAAGTGTCATAACGAACTTTAGCGCTATCAATGGCTTGAATATAGTTTTCTGCTTGAATGCAAAGAACGGACAAGTCATCCGTCTCTTTGACTTCCAGCCTCGTGTCCTTTAATACATTAACGAGGTTGAGATGGGAATCTGCAACTAAACGGGTAAATGAATCAAATTCATCCTGAGCATCTTGATACGCAATACCCGCAGACAACACTTTCTCCCGCCTGAGCATCCAGACACCAATATCTTCTAAGGCCATTCCAGCCAAACCCATGCCTGCTGTATCATGAGCCCAACGGTCGTCGAATAGCTGAAGATCATCATTGAATTGTGAAAGTTGAACTTCAATCAGCGTTACGTTCTGTTTTTCCCGTTCAAGCTGATGCATTAAGCTTTGAAGTTCGGTTGCCTCCTCAACATCGTCGAGCCTGCTATCGGCAACTTGATCGGCGTAGGCCATTTTCCTTTCAAACGAAGGCCCTTCAAGTTGCAGATCAATATCACCCGTTTTTATGCCACCCCACAATTCATCACGTTCAGTGCGAGCTTCGATCACCGCCTCAAGAGTCGTAATTTGATGCAGCTCTTTAAACTGAGCGATTAGCAATTCAATCCGGGCAACCTCGGCTGTTTGATTTTTCAGCCGCAGTGATTCAGCTTTCCGATCGGAAATAAGGGTTTGACGCTCTTGAATTAATTGGTTAACTTTTTCTTGACTAGGCAGTTGTTGAGACATTAAGTCTGGCAAGGTTTTGCGCCATTGGCCCAACTCCGTTAAATAACCTTCCAGTGCTGATTTTGCTTTAGTCAGCGTAGTCTGTAGCTTTTGGTTCGCCCGTTCAGTATCACCAAATGATTTGGCGTTTGCTAATGCTGCACGTAGAGCAGGTTTAACGTCTCCCATCTGCAAATCAGCCAGTTGCTTCGACAGTGCTTCGATTTCAGAATCTTTGTTCTTTTCGGCCTGTTCTGCAGCCCGTAATGTCTGAATAATCCCGCCACGGTCGCGGACCAATTGCCTGAGTTCGCGCCGCACTAGCAGTGTCGGCAGTCGCTGGACAATTGCGCTTTCAGAGTCTGGAGCCCAACCCAGCTGGGTGCAGGCATTACCAACCGCTCGCCAAAGTGCCGCTATTTCATTTTTTCGATTGGCGATATCGCCTTCATAAGCGCTGTATTGAAGGCGAAGGTTATCTAGTTTGGTTATGTCGGCAGCGCGATCAAGTAGGGTCTGGTCAACATCGATTTTTGATAGCGCTTCAGTGATTTTTTTAACCTCACTATTGCGCATTTCCAGGCGTTCAGCGGCGATAGCGAGCTCTCGTTCTGCGGCAGCGAGAATGGTTGCGGCATCTGCCGGCAACTCTATCACTTCAACCAATTTCTGTTCGTTATCTCTCAGGGTCATCAAAAACGGAGCAAGCCTACGAATGCGCTCAAGACGGTTACGCTGGCTTTGGAGTTTCTGGTGTCGTTCACGCTCATTGCTTAACGATTCTTGCAGAGATTCGACTTTACTATTGGCCTCCACCCAGACCTTGGTCCGAACAGTGGCTTCTTTCAAAGCAGTCGTTGCCTTATCGAGTTGGTCTAAGGCGATGTAATAAGCCCGGTCATTGGATTTTCTAGGTGCCCACAGCTTGTCAGCTTCGGCGACGAGCGCATCACGAATCTTACCAAGACTGGCGACACCAGCCGCAGATTGAAACAGTATCTGTCCCACATCATTCTCTGCATTGAGAATGCTATTGCCGCCGGAAACTAATCGCGTATGGTCAAGGCCAAACATCTGATCAAAGAAGCTTCTATCTGCAGCCCCCAGGAATGGTGTCAGTTCAGTATCAGACAAGATGGCATCCACCGGCGAGCGCAGGGTTTGTTTTTGCGCTTTAGCACGCTGAAATTCAAGCGAGCCTGCTGCATTGCTAATGTAAGCCCCTAAGCGCAATTCGTTAAGCGGGTGCAGGAAACTATGGACGGAACGCAAAGGGAAACCAAACAACAAATCAACGATAGCGGATCGCAATGTGGATTTGCCTGCCTCATTGGGCCCGACAATCATATGAAAGTCCTGTTTGGCAACTGGAAATTCAACTGAGCGGTCAGAGAATTTGCCGTACTTGATCAAGTCTAAGCGGTGAAAGCGCATCGTCAGTTTACTCCGCTTTGGCTAAATGAGACACCAGTCCGGGACGAACTTCGCGAACCAAGTCCACCAGATCGCCAGATCGAATGGCCTTAAAGTATGGGACAGTGGTTTGCAATTCCAAGGGAGCCTTGTTGACCAAGCCCAGCAGTTCATCTTGCAAGCTTTTCAGGAAGTCAGCGTCTGATTCAGCCGCCTGAAGCAGATCCTGCAAATCGGATAATGCATCGGCTCGGGCTCGAACCTCCTCGCCATTATCTGCCGCCGAAGTGGCCACCTTAACCTTTTCAACCCAAAGTCGCTCAGATCCCATGGCGACCGCCAAGGCTAAGACTTCGGCACGCAGTTGCGACTCCAGTCCGAAAAGTTCGCCGTGAGCGGCCGTTTTGCCGGTGACGGTGACTCTAACCGCTGTGGGAATGATAGATGGGCTGTTTTCTACAATTGCGTCGAGTTCTTTGCCGATGATGGCCACTACTTCGGATAACGTTTTGCACTCGGTGGCATCGACGTCAAGACTGGTCCAGCGCAGGACATCGACGAACAGGCGCTCGATGTCCTGAATGCCATGCTCATCTGCAGTCACAACAACCGCTCCACGCGGCCCGGTCTCCCGGATATGACGACCCTGAAGGTTGCCAGGGAAAACAACCGTCGAAGCACCTTCCCAAATTTGATGTTCATGCACATGACCTAATGCCCAGTAGTGGTAGCCTTTAGCATGAAGTTCATCCAAACTACACGGCGCATAAGTAGCGTGAGCTGCGTTGCCCTGAAGAGCTGTATGCAACACACCGATATTGAACATGCCTGGCACTGGAGCCGGATATCCTGTCGCTAGGTTCTCTAGGGTCTCTTTTTCCTTAAAGCTACGACCATGCAGAGCAACTTTTAGGTCATTCAGGCAGAAAGTGCTGGGTTTGCGGGTGTCGAAGGCAAAGACATTATCAGGTAATTGCAACTTCTTGGTCATTTCACTTTCGGCATCATGGTTGCCGAACAGAAGATAAACCGGAATACCGGCTTTCTTCAGGCGCCCCATTTCTTTACAGAAATAAATACCCGTGTTGTGATCCTTCCAAGTGCCATCATAGAGATCTCCGGCAATCACCAGGAAGTCAACCGGTTGCTCAATTGCTTCGGTAACCAGGTTGGTAAAGGCGTCGCGAGTCGCCGTGCGCAGCATTTCCACAGGAGCATCAGCATAAGCGCTTAATCCCGTTAAAGGACTATCCAAGTGGATGTCGGCAGCATGTATGAATTTCACTTCTCATTTCCTTTCATTACATTTTCCATACTACTTCCGCCAACGATCGATAACCTCAGAAAAAGTAACTTCACGCCAAGCTTCCTGCCATTCTTTATGTACTTTTACACTTTGTGAATGTGGTTCTGGATTAGGGAGAGGCATCTTAATTACTGCTGGCAGTAACACAGCATCTCCAACCACCACGCATTCTCCTGGAGCCAAATTCGGCAAAATTTCAGTTATTGCATTTGAATTGTCAGGGAATAATCTGCGCACGTAATTTTGATCTGCATCATTGGTGAGTCTCAGCGAAAGAAAATTATTGCACTGTGCAAAGATAGTCTCGGACACTTCTGAAGGCCGTTGACTCACAACCATGAGGCTTAATCCGTACTTTCTTCCCTCTTTTGCGATTCGTTCTAACGACTTTCTTGAGGCCCGATAGGCCGAGTCGTTATGACGTGGCACATAGTTATGGGCTTCTTCGCAAACAAGCATGACAGGGATGTCGTTTAGTTCGCTTTTGGCGTGGCGTAGTTTGGAGTAGTGAAAACAGAAGTCGAAAATCAGCCTTGAGACCAAACTGACGGTGATGCTCAGCACTTCGAACGGGATGCCACTCAAGTCAACGATGGTGACATTCGACGTGTCGAGGTACCCCAAGAATTGCTTCAGCAGCGATTCGAAGTCCTCCGTTTTATAAGGGCTTTTATCTGCTTTTGTTGCTTTTAACAGAAAGTTTAGCCGTTTATCATTTAGTTTGGCTTCGAGTCGAGATGTGAACCGATTGAACTCGCCGTTGAATGGCCCATTAGTTGCCCTCGTTGCATTTGCAGTAGAAGAAGCTACAAATGAACAAATTTTTTCAAAGTAGAAATCCTTTCGATCCGTCACAAGTGTCCCATCAGACAGTTTCGGTTTGTCTTCACCGTCAAGACGACCGATAACTTCTCGATTCATGTTCTCAATATAGTTATAGACCTCTTGTATCGAAAAATAGACTGGTGTGTCGTAGGTTACGGTAACTGACGGGTTATGCTTTTCCTTGTTGAGAACAACTGCGTGTTTGAATTGGCTGACCTGATTGTGGGAATTGGCCTCGTTGCTTTCTATGAACATACTCTCCAGTTCTTCTGAATTCATAAGCCAATACGGCAGACGGAGCGTGTCGATATCAAGTCTGTTTAGTGTGAAAGATTGATTCTTGTCGAGAGTAAATGAGGCTGTGTACTCATCGTGAACATCAAAGATTACAATGTGCGAGTTATTTTGTTTTCCCAAATTAGTATTTTGTTTGGCATCAATTCCAACGACATCATGCAAAATACGTGAAACCGTGCATGATTTGCCAGAACCTGTCGAACCAACGATAGCAATGTGTTTACTGAAAAAACGATTCCCATCAATCTTTAGACTGATGTCTTTATTCATTGATAACTGCCCCAACGGGAAATCGTGCTGCCCATCAGTAGCGAAGAGCTTGTCCAGTGTATCCTCGTCAGCAACAAAGGCGTGTTCAGTTGGGACAGGTAGAAGCAAACTTCCCCTATCGAATTTTTTGTCGTCGATAAGTGTACCTATCGCCTGGCACTCCACTTGAAATTGCCAATTTGGCGAACCATCCGTGCCAACAGACACTCCCTTTATGTTACGTATTGTGGCAATAGTGAAATCATGATTGCCTTGCGCGATTTTAAGAAAACGCCCAACTTGCAAACTGCTTTTGTGCTCTTCGAACAAGGCGAGGTCATCAATTGCAACGATGATTGCCTCTGGAGCACAAGATATTACTTTCCCAACCTTATTCGCACACATCAATTAGTCCTAGCATGTATTTAATTTCGTTAAAAGAATCCGTAGCAAGTTCTTCGAGATTGACATCTTCAATATCCAAACCAGCGTACCCACCTGCACCAAGCACAAAGAGATCATCACTCTTCCTTTTATTTAGTACGGTCCCGGGAGTAGACCACCGCAATAGGCGCAAACTGAACTCTCTCTCCACTGCCCCGTTATCACCTTTTTTAGTCATTGGATCGCGAAGGAACCGGCTTTCATCAAATACGTTAGCAACGTATCCGTCGTTAGTTATGATCCCTTTCTGGTAAAGGCGTAGCTCAATCATTCTAAATTGCTCCTCTGATGTATCGAGGCAAAACACAGGAGTTTTCAAGTGAGCGGGCTTGAAGTGGTATTTTTCGAGGTAGTCGCTGATAAACATCACAACCTGTGTCTCGAACTCCTTCAATGAGTCAATGTGAAGCACAAAATATCTTAGGCGAGCGTTTTTGGCGAGATTGGGTTTTAGTTGTTTGCGGCGAGCGGTAAGCAAGGACTGCCGCGTCTTTAAGGAAAGAGTCCATTGTGAAATGGCCGTTGTCTTGATTTGGTGCAGCGTAGACAGGAAATCCCTCTTAGTGATCTTTCTTTTCTCAGCATCGTGCAGAATACTCAGGTTGGCTATTAGTTGAATAGCGTTAGGGTAAGCTAATGTTTTAACATCATCGGTGGAAATACCATTAACCTCCAGCAATCCATATGCCTCATTAACAAGTTCGTCGAAAGCTGGCCCGACACTAGTTGAAAACTTCTTTAGAAAAGCATCCAAATCAATTTTGCCGTTGAGCTCATCAACGTAGGATTTGTAAACCTTATTTGTGGATGAAAGTGCTTTCTGGAGTTCCGCCTTGTCGACAGCAAATTCTTTGTCCGACAGGCCAGGAAAGTGCGCAAATAGAACATAGTTGATCTTTCCCTCTGAGGAAAAGTGGAAGTGGTGCATCATTTGCAGCAGAGGCTTATATATTGCGCTGACCGTATATGTCTCATTCGACTCGTGGTACTTACATTGAATTGCGGTAATTAAATCTTTATCACCAATCTCAATATCTTCGATAATTCCCTCTATCGTTATTACTGCGTCGTCCTGGGCCTTGAGGATTTCTAGTAACGTTTTATTGAATTGGTATAGAAAACCTTGAATGGTGTAGTCAGCAGTGCGAGACATAGTTATTACGTTTTTTGGATTAGTATTATTAACACTTTTAGCAAATATCTAAGGCACATATCTTGGGGAATTAGTGAAAATCCACCGGATCTTTCTACTTGGTTCTTAGCTTCATTGAATCCCCCGAAGAATCCGATCACATTCGGACACGACATATTCAGGAATTGTGTCAAACTTTACAGGATCAAGCTGGCAGATAAACTCATTCTCAATATGGTATGTTTCATTGATAAACTTCTGAATAACAGAATTTTCAATATCTATATCCATCAAGCGAAAAATCTGAAGCTTTTCATACCCATTCGCCGAAGCGCTATATAGTGACTTCATGGCATTGACGTCAGTGACCCGATTCAAGAAATCAGAATATGAAAAGCCTTGTAGATAGTTCGATATTTCAGTGCAACCACTTTCGAACTTGGCAAGCTCCATTTCCGGGTAGTTGCCTTCTGAATCTTTCGGTTCACGCATATCAACCCCACGACCCATGCAGTTTCCTTTGTGAAAAAGGTTTGACAACACCTGATAGGCATCACCCTTGTTGTCAATAATTTCAAAATGGCGCCTCAGATAGATCAACTTGACGACATCGTCCTTGTCAGAGGCGAGCGCATTCTTACAGATTTGGGAAAAGGTCTGTATATCATCCTTGCCTATACCGCATTCATTTACTTGGCCTGATGACAATTTTAGAAATGATGCCGATGTTTGATTTCTGAACTTATCAGAAAGAGACTTGACCGTGTCGATAATGGGCTCTACATCATGAGTCAGCATTAGAACGGTTTTGTTTTTAAGACATGATTCCGCATCACGGCGGAAAAGCATTTCGAGGATGGCGTACTTTTTATTTTTATCGAAAGAAGAAATTGGGTCATCCAGGATGATCAAGTCCGGTTTTTTTGCCAGACACTCAAACATGAAAAGAACAATGGCAAACGCGTTTCTTTCGCCAAAACTGAGGTGTTGGCTTCCGCCACTGAGATGTTCTTCGTGATCGGCGTGCCGGAGTTTCAGTTGAGATTGTTCACCTTCCCCTGCAACCTCAACTAGATAGCGGTAACCAGCATATGCAAGAAAGCCGTTAATAGCGTTCTGATGCCGTTCTACGGTTTTTTTCATTTCGTTTCGCTGCTGATTGATCTTACCCTGAAGTTGACCGGCTTGTTCGATAACATCGTCGATAGAGGCGTTAATCGGAGTGATGGCCTCCAGCATTTTTTCTGAATTAAGTTCTGAGAAAAACTTCAAATCCAGTTTGTATGCAGGTAGTTTTTCGGCGACTTTTTCACCGTCCTTGAATTGAAACGCGGAAAGCGTTCTGAGCTTTTCCAGCTTTTCGGAGAAGTTATCGATTTGGCTTTTCACCGAAGTAAGAAATGCCTCGTGTTCTTTTTCAAGACCTTCCTTCAGGTTCGTAATTGCTCCTAGTTTTTCCTTGGCGTCAGCAGAAAAGAAGTCACCAAGCTTTTCAATTACACCGATTATGTTAATCAGATTCTTGATTGTATTTTTGTCATATTCCTTCCCGACTTTTTTAATCTGATCCTTTTTGTCGGCTGCATGCGATGTACAAAAGGGGCAATTGTCAGACAGTTCCGCGAAATCGTATCCCTTGGTTTGCCAGTCAATCCAGCTCACACTGTTTGGACTCTGAATGAACGGTGTATAAGACTCCAGGCCGAAAGGAATGTGTTGTATTTTGTTACCTTCAGACAATCCTTTCATGCCTGATGACGATTTTGATAGGCCGGATTTGGTCAGCTTGAAAGCATCTCCCATTTCCTTGAGAGTGGCGATCAAGGCTTCCAATTCTTGATTTCCAGAAAACAGTTGTTTGATATTGCGTATCAAATCCTCTATTTCCTGCTCTTTCATTTTGTAGGCCTCTGTTCTGATGAAAATATCGAAGCTGTTACTGACCAGTTCTTCCGGTTTGAAAACAAACTGACTGACATATTCTTCATTGAAGCACATGATGTTTTGGATATTCTCAGCCCCGTTGATCTCCGTCCGTTTATTATCTGGATTTTCCTTTCTAAGTTTGAACGGCATAAGTTCGCTCAGCAGGCTTTGATTACCCTCCACGCCAAGCAGCAGTGCTTTTGCAATTGAACTCTTCCCTGTGCCGTTGGGGGCAAATTTGATATTTAGTTTATTTTCGGACAGAGAAATTTTGGCGAAATCAATGTTGTTACAGTTTTTAATTTCAATATTCATTTCATCGCTCCTTTCATCCTAGCAAACTGTCGATGTATATATGTCATACTCATCTTCCTGAGGTGTTTCATGCCCCTGCCCTGCCGACAATCTCCATCAACTTCCCGTAACTGGTAACGACGTCATACTTAACATTCTCTGGCTCGATCTTGCGATTGATCTCTTCAAAAAATTTGCGGGCACATTCTATTTTCGTATGCTCAATAGCCCGCAACTCCATGGAGGACATTGAACCTTTGGTTTCCGCTACGAAGTAAATATGTTTAACCGAACCTTCCTTGAATGAAATAGCCCAGTCAGGGTTGTAATCACCAACGGGTGTTGGAATCAGGAAACCACGCGGGAGTTTTGCGTAAACCACGACTTCGGAACTTGTATCCAGTTCTGTGACGAATTCTCGCTCAACTTTGGAGTCAGTAATCGCGTAGTCATAGATATGGTTACGCAGCTTTTCACTGGCTTTGGAGAAGTCCTGCTTACTCTGTCCGGTGGTGAAAATACTGACATCGTGCTTCTCGGCAATTCCGTCATAGCTCAGGCGCTCGATAATAATCGTTGCCTTTTGTTCGTTAATTAGACGAGAAATTTCAGCAATAAAGTGTTCTGGGTTTTGCTTGAACTGCTTGAATACGACCGATTGAATGCCACCTAGTATTTCAGCAATGGTTTTGCGGGTTAGCTGGGTATTCTCGGCAATCTTTCCAACCAGGTCATATGTGACCATAGAGTGAATAGAAGCATTATGTTCTTCCGTAACCGTTTCTCTGATCTCAAAGCCCTGTCCAGCCTTTAATTGATCAGCCGTGGCGTGCTCTACCTGCTCGCCGGACTGGATGGTGTACTGTAAAGGGGTCACTCTTAACTCTTTGTCCAGCACACGAATGCTGTTACGAATAAGCTCACTTGAATCAAACTCAACGCGATATATTGCTTTCTGGTTTATACGACTCCAGAGCTCCTGAAACTCCTTTTTCTCAAAGTTGGCGTTCAAAGGATTTGTTTTCGGCTTGCGGTCATCACCAACATCCGGAAGTTGGGACTCGCTGAATACGCTATCAACCAACCCAAATATCTGATCCGCATAGGGCGCAAGCTCAGCAGGCAACGCCGCTAAAGTGCCATTGGCTTTGGCCTCATGATAGGCATCGACAACTTGGTCGGTAGCGTCATCCGTATAATCGTTCTTCACCAGGTACTTATAAATCTGCTTGGCCATAACCGGGGATATTTCCAGAGTGCCGGTTTCGGTGGTAATGACCTTGCCGGAGAAGTAGGCTTCGTCCGCTTTGCGTGGTCGAGCGGAAAGAGAGTCGCTGATTTCCCGTTGTAGGTTGGTAACGAAGTCCTTATAACTTTCGCTGGCCACGACGGTCAGGATATTAACATCGTGAACCGTGGCGGGATGGTCCATGCGGTCGCCATGTTGGTTAACAGACAGCCTGAGGCCTCGGCCTACCTCTTGGCGACGAGAAATTGTGTTATCGCTATGCTTAAGCATGCACATCACAAAAACGTTGGGGTTATCCCAACCTTCGCGCAGAGCAGAATGGGAGAAGATAAACCGAACCGGCTCTTCAAAGGACAATAGCCGTTCTTTATCCTTGAGAATCAGGTCATAGGCATCGACATCATCCGATAGCCCGGCATCTTCACCACGTGTTTTGAAACCGGGATCGGTGAGTTTCTTTGTCTTTTTATCAATGGAAAAGTAACCATTGTGTGTGCGACGAACCTGAATATCGGTCAGGTATTTTCTGTAGCCCTCGTTATCAAGGGCAAGCTCGCCTAAATATTCTGCCTTAAGTTGCTCGTACTCTTCTTCAAAAATTCGGGCATATTCCCCCTGCTCATCGGCCTGGCTGTAATCCCGGTACTTAACCACTTCATCAATGAAAAATAGAGACAAGACCTTAATTCCCTGTGCAAAGAGGCGCTGTTCCTTCTCGAAGTGGGCTTTGATTGCCTCACGAATCTGAATTCGACGGATTGCCATCTCGGTTACGTCACCGGTTGCGTCACCAGCACTCAGTACATGACCATTGGTGAATTCAACAGTGTCTTTGTTGGCGTCGATCTGAGCAATAACAAAGCCGCGATATTGATCGAGTTCGTTTGACTCAACGAACAAATCCTTTCCCTTTTCCAGGCGCTTCACAATCCGTTTGATGCCGCCGCCCTGGCGAACCTCCATCTCAAGGCGAACTACCGGAGCCTTTTTGGAAATCTCGATGGACTCCAAATAGAGATAGGCATTAGTACCGGCCAGTCCCTTCATGGCAATGCCGCGAACGGCAATCTTCTTCACCAGCTTCTGATTGTAGGCGTCCAGGGCATCGAGTCGATGAATCTTGTTATGTGTAGTACTGTGTGTCGCCGAATAGCGCAAAATCATCAGCGGCTTAAAATCTTTTAGTGATTCACGCGTCTTATCACCCATCTTCTGCGGTTCGTCCAGAATGAGAATTGGACGGTTAGCGCTAATGACGTCTATAGGCTTTCGAGATTGAAAATCATCGAGCCCCACAAGCTCTTCTTTTCCATTTGGCATTTTTTTAGGCGTGCCATAGATACGTCTAGCATCGGCTCCTTTGGCGTTGAATGCTTGGATATTGATAACCATGACATTGATGCCGGCATCGGACGAGAAGCTCTCCAATTGATGGAGCTGTTTAGAGTTGTATATGAAAAATCGAATTTTCTTCCCATAACTTTCGGTGAAGTGCTCGGCAGTAATTTTAAGAGATTTAAACACGCCCTCTCGGATGGCAATGCTAGGCACCACAACAATGAACTTGGTCCAACCGTACTGCTTATTCATCTCAAAGATGGTCTTGATATAGCAGTAGGTCTTGCCTGTTCCGGTTTCCATTTCAATGTCGAGATTGACCTTACATCCAGGTTTATATGATGCAGGCATGGGCGTGCCTTTCATATCAAAAAATTCATCGAGAGATTGAGAGATGTTCAGATTTTGCCGTTGCTGCGCGGCTTGTATGTTTTCAATCAACTGCGCGTCTGTCAGTTGTATGTCAGCGTTTTTGAAGCCAGATACTATTTCAGGCTCCATGCCCGGTAAATAGGCTCCTTTTTTTAAGGCTTTTTTATCAATACCAGGATCGATCCGGTAAACAATGCCAGAGGTATTTGCTTGCCCTGCAAAGCAGTTAATCACTGATTCGACGGCACTAGTTTGGTAGGGCTGGACTTTGAACTTCAGTTTCATGCCAAGCCCTCCTTAAATTGATTTCACTTCGGTGCCCGGAGACAACTGTTTGAAAATCTGTTCGACGTTGATTTTTACGGAATCAGACACGAAACCATTGTCACGGAATACGACACGCAAAGCCTCGGACCGAGCCAGCTCCTTGACCAGCTCTTCGTTTACACCATCGTCAAAACAAGCAATCAGATCATAGGGGGGGTGATTGACATAGAAGACCGACTTCCCTTGAATGGTTTCCTTGCGAATAGGCAGCGACAAATCAACGCCCCAATCAAGCAACACCTGAAAGAGCAGATCTTCCGGCTTGCGATCTGGCTTGATGTTATCGACAAAGGCATCGACCTGACCTTGGTTTATGGCATCTGGGGTGTAGTAGACCTCGGCCATGTTGGATGAGTCGATCTTGAGAACGCGGAAGCCGATGTCCTTGTTCCAGCCTTCATGACATCCGCCTTCCAGAATTTTCTTGCCAACCCGGCGGATGCGTTCTTTGCTAATTTCAGCGATGGTTTTATAGCCTGATTTGAATGCTTCGGACTTTTGATCGCATAGTTCGGGAAGTTGAACCATAATGAATTTGCGATTGCCGCCATCTTCGGAATTTTGTGCAACAACAGAATGGGCAGTAGTTGCTGAACCAGCAAAAAAATCAACTACCAAGTCATTGCCATTGGTAAGGTATCTAATCATTCTTTGAATGTCAGAGTAGCTTTTGGGGTTCTCGAATATTCTTTGACCCATTATCTCGTTAAATTTCATCGTCGCAGTTTGCGCGTAACTGTAATGAACAGAACGCATAACTTGCCCCTCAGACTCAAATAAATACCTGCACTGACGGGGTAGAGTAGATTCATCAGGCCCAAATACAACTTTTCCAGAAGCTACTTCTTCCCAAAATCTTTTAGGCGTTCCGTATCGCCACCCTCCATCAGGAACCTTACACTTCTTGCCAGTTTCAGGATGAACAACGTCGTATTTTGGCCCCCCTCCCCCTGGCCAGGAGATATTACCGTCATCTCGGAAAGGGCCTTTGCTGTCAATTTTTGAAAATCGCCCGAGCAGCTTTTTTGGATCATCCGAAGACAATGAGTTGAAGTACTTTCGCCATTCAAGCTGGACAGCTTCATTATCATCGCCATACTTCATTTTTAATTCTGTGTAGAAAGCTCTAATCTCATCAATTCCTTCCTTTGGCTCACGAAAAATCACCCCATCTTCCAAGAGCCTCTGTGATGACTTTGAATAAATGAGCATATATTCATGGCCAACAGAAAAATACTTTGCATCATTCTTTCTATTTTTATCCCAGACTAAAGTGGCCAAATAGTTATCAAGTCCATATATCTCATCCATGCATTTTTTCAGATTCTCATACTCAGCATCATCGATGCTGAGTATGATGGAACCATTATCGCTCAATAAGTTTCTCGCCAGTTTCAGTCGTGCATAAATCATGGAAAGCCAGTCAGAGTGAAACCTCCCATTGGCCTCTGTATTCGCCACGAGACGATTGCCTTCTTCATCCTTCTGGTTTGACCTTTTCAGGAACTCTTCTGAGTTCTCAGCAAAGTCATCCTCGTAGATAAAATCATTCCCCGTGTTGTACGGCGGATCGATATAGATCATCTTGACCTTGCCGAGGTAGGTCTCCTGGAGCAGCTTCAAGGCCTCCAGGTTGTCGCCCTCTATAAACAGGTTCTTCGTGGTATCAAAATCCACACTCTCCCCCCGGCAGGGGCGCAGGGTCTTGGCGATGGGGGCGTTGGCGGTGAGCAGTGCTTCCCGTTTCCCTGGCCAATTGAGGTGATAGCGTTCTTGCGGACCCTCAACGATGGATTCCGACAATTCCTGCCGCAGTTGGTCAAAATCCACCGCTAGTTTTAGCGTGCCGTTTTCGTCATAGGCTTCAGTCACACAACCGGGAAACAGCTCCTTAATACGGGTGATGTTGTCCTGTGTCAGGTTCGGGGAGTGCATTTTCATTTTTTCCATCATAATCGTCCTTTAGAGGTGACTGCCGACCCACTTACAGGGAGGGGGCGGGTCATAGTTTCTAGTTCTTGTTTCAGGTTGCGGAGTTCCGCATTAATCGCGACTTTGCGATTGAATTGTTTTTCTTTGCGCAGACGGGCCTCGCATTTTTCCAGCTCCCGTTGTTTGAAGCGAATTTGATCCATCCTTTCAACACGCGCCCGTAATCCCTCTCCTATCAGGGCTGGGTAAGGCATCAAAGGCCCCAAAAAATGCGCGTATAATGCTTCAAGATCGAAAGCCATCGGCAACGGTCGACGTGGCTCATCGCTTAGAAACCAAGCGGTCTCAAAATAGTCGCTAATCACCCATTTCGATCCGTCCGCTTCGCTAGGCCGTTTGAAGGCCGCGATAGCTTTGATATTTCCGTCAAAACTCAGCTCAAAGAAAATCGGAAAAGGAATTGCCTGGTCAATGCAACGCAGTACATCATGTTTCAGCTCTCCATCCTTGAGAGTCACGCTAAAAATCTGGATTTCAGGGACAAACGACGTTTCTTTCAAGTTGATGGTATCGGGAGCCAATTTGTACTGCCAAACGATCCTTTCCACCTGGCGAACAAAAAGCTCTTTTACCGCAGCGCTCGGATTTGCATGCTCATAGATTTTGTTCTTGGGCAGCACACGACCGAAGGCGGCGCTTTTTGGATAGTCGAAGAGCATAGTTGTTATCCTTGCTCCTGCACCACGAGAAAAGCCACAAGTTCGAAATCATCGAGCCCGGCAATGGTGTTCACCAGCGCCGTGGTCCTGCCGCCGGAAAATAGGCTATCAATATCCTTTTCTTCCTTGACGTCGATCATTGAGCGAATGGCCGCACTAAGCAGGTCGGAACAGGCTTTCATGTTACGGCCTTCATCTGTCTGCTGATTAAATAAATGACAGATCGTCTGAATGGGTTCGGACTGACCTTTGCAGCTGGATCGCACCAGGTCGAGCAGCGATTTAACCTCGGTATGGTTGGCGATAATTTGCCCATCGACGGCAATATAGATCAGGTAATAGGGATGCAGCCTATTCTGCTGATTGATATTAACGGCATGGTTAAGGTTGCGCAGTGCGAAGATTACACCAGGGTGCAAACCCAGTTCCGGCTTAGCCGGAACAACCGCATGCATGCCATTGGGCACATTTGCGAGATCGCCATTGGTTTTTACATAGTTCAGTAAATCCATCCGGAAGTCGTTTAGGCCAAGATCAGTGATGGATACGCCGGTCTTTAGATCCTCAAGTTCAATCACTTCATCCTGCAAACGCCGAAGCTGCTCTTTCCGGTAAGAAACCTCGCTGCTTTTTGCCGTAAGTACGTTGTCATCACCAGTAGCCGTCACGTCGGCAATCATCATTCGATTTTCGACTCGTTCTTTGAGATTTATGTATTCGTCCAGTGAAATATCGGGCCAATAGTTCACCAACTGAATGGTCTGATTGATAGAGCCAATGCGGTCGATACGGCCAAAACGCTGGATAATGCGAACCGGGTTCCAGTGAATATCGTAGTTGATCAAATAATCGCAGTCCTGAAGGTTTTGGCCTTCTGAAATACAGTCGGTGCCAATCAATAGGTCTATCTCGGCCGGTTCCTCTGGCAGCACTTGTGCCTTTTCCTTGGCACGGGGCGAGAAAAGCGTCAGCAACGACTGAAAATCGTAGCTCTTCTTGAGCGTTGATTTAGGCGAATCCTTGCCAGTGACTTTTCCCGTATGCAGCCCCTTTGTGGCCAGAAGATGACTGGCCAAATTGTTGTATAGATAATTGGCCGTATCTGCAAAGGCAGTGAAGAGCAGGACTTTTCTATTACCGTCATTAATCGGGTTTTCAATCTTACCCAGGATAAGGTTCTTGAGGTGTTGCAACTTGGCATCGTCCTCTGGAGTGACTTTTGCCATTGAGTCCAACAAGGTATTAATGACCTCCAGATCGCCGTTTAAATCATGTTCCCATGAGGGCAGATCCATGTCGGCAAGATTAATTTTGACCTTGCCGCCAATCGAGTTGTCATCTAAACCGGGGATATCATCTTCTTCGGCATCCAGATTAGCCAGGCTATCGGTCCAGTCGGAAACACTACTTTCGCTACCAGAAACCTTGAATGAATCGATTTTAGTCAAGGTGCGAGTGTGGTTGTTATGTAAACTTTGCAGGGTAAGACGAAAGGCCTCGACGGAGCTTTCAAGACGCTTGAGCAGATTAGTCGTCATCAGTGCCTGAAGACTCCGTTCGCGATCCGCTTGCTTCAGTTTCCCTTTACCACCTTCAATTTGCGTGTCGTACAAATCTTCATACTTTTTAAGACGACTGGGCAATATGTAACTGATTGGAGCATAGACGGCGAGTTTGAGCAGCGATAGCTGTTCAAAAATCTCGTTGAAATTCATTACGTCCATGCGACCGGTAAGCGGAGAATGGAACGACAGGGGCTTTCGGCGCTCAGGGAACTGGCCTATGTCACTGGTATCGTAAAAGGTCTGAATGTGCTTACGCGAACGAGCAATGGTGACACTATCCAATAGCTCAAAAAAGTCGAAATCAAGGGCCTCCAGAATGGCCCGTGCTGTGCGACTTTCTATGGGTAATTTTGACCATTGATTAAATACTGTTTGTGCGTTCCGGAAGATTTCTTCCACGCTTCTGCCAGTGCGTAGCTTTTTGCTGAGATTTTCGGATTCACCTTCGTAAGCCAGGGCCAGTTGGTTGCGCAGATCATTGAAGCGATTATTAACCGGGGTAGCAGACAGCATGAGAACTTTGGTTTTAACGCCTTGGCGAACAACCTGATTCATCAGTTTTTGATAGCGAGTTTCTCTGTCTTTAACCGCATCGTTGTTCCGAAAATTATGCGACTCGTCTATTACAACCAGATCATAGTTACCCCAGTTGATGCGGTTCAGAGGAATGCCAAATGATTCACCCGAGGTACGAGATAAGTCCGTGTGACAAAGAACGTCGTAATTGAAACGATCCTTGGAGAAAATATTAGTTGTAAGATTGCTATTGTAATTTAGCCAGTTGTCCGCAAGTTTCTTCGGACACAAAACGAGCACAGACCGATTTCTAAGCTCGTAGTATTTGATAACGGCCAAGGCCGTGAATGTTTTACCAAGCCCCACACTGTCGGCCAGGATACAACCGTTATAGGTTTCCAGTTTGTTGATAATGCCTATGGCGGCATCATGTTGAAAATTGAAGAGCTTGTTCCAGACTAACGTATCCTGATAGCCCGTGAGATCGTTCGGCAAAACATCTTCGTCGATATCATTAAGGAAATCGCTAAAGATATTGTAGAGCATCAGGAAATAGATACGCTCAGGCGAATTTTCCTGATAGACCGATGCAATATGATCACAGATCGCGGCGGTAACATCTTCAAGTTTGTCAGGGTCGTTCCAAATTTGGTCAAAAAGCTGGAGGTAGGTCGTCGTAAAGGCGGTTTCATCAACCCGGTTAACGATATTCGAAACGGCATCTCCTCGCTGATACCCCAAATCCACGGCAGTAAAACCATGTAGTGGCATATACGCAACGTCATGTCCTGAGCCCTGTACACAGGCAAACTGTTGCATTGGTGACTTGGTTTTATTGGAGCGGAATTTAGCCTTTCTTCGCATCCATTCGGCACATTCGCGTGCAATAGCCCGCTGAGTCAGTTTGTTGCGAAGTTGAATTTCAAATTCAGAACCGTACAGACTACGTTCACGGTCAGCCTTAGGTATAAAAAACTCTCGGCGTTCCTTTTTAAATTTATCCGTAACTTCGTTAGGTACAAAAGTCGGAGCCGTAAAAATGAATTCTAAGGTCTCAATTTTTGAGACCTCTGTCTTCAAGGCTTCATAGGCATAAATTGAGAAGCATGATGCTGCAATCTTCAACTTGGATTTGGGGGAAATAGACGCCTTAAGATCGTCGCCTAGCAAAGAATTGATGTTATCGATGATCCTCATTTATTCGAGTCCTTCTTGTTGCTCTCCGCTGCACCACCCGCCTCAACCCATGCATCGACTTGCTCTTTTTTGAATTTCCAAAGACGCCCCACTCGATGCGCTGGCATCGATTTTTCATTAATCCACTTGTAAACCGTATCCCGCTTGATACCGAGGTAGTCACAAATTTCTTCTACGGAAAGCCATCTGTCTTCCATCGTCTTTGGGAATCAAATATGAATTAAAGGGATAGTGGTAATTGCAAGCTAGATAGTATAGCTCCAAAAGCTCTAAATCAGTAATGACTCGTATAAAATGGCAATAACTTGCATAAGTCAGATTTGTTTTGAGAACAAACTTGAAAAAAGTCTTCGGCTCAAGATCTTTGTATTTGATTAGGTCACGATATCAACTTCTCAATAATGACCCGGTAACCCTTTTTCTTCTTGGCATCAAAAACTTTCCCAGCGGCTTCCAATGCTTCCGGTTCGGTATCGAACCAATCCTTCCGGACTGTTCCGGGCGATCCTACCCGGCCCCATTCCCGGACCAACGACCAATCACCGTCTAAGCCGGGTGAAACAAACATCTGATAGAACCGGTGCATGTTTTGGTCGGGATCGTGGCGTTCCAGGTAGATGCGATTCATGTTTCACCTCAAATATCCGCCACCAGCTTAGATAACCGCTCCTGCCCCGCATGCGTGTAAATCTGCGTCGTGGCAATGCTTTCATGGCCCAACAGCGTCTGAATGTCCACCAGCTGCACGTCCTTTTCCAAGAGCCTCGTGGCATAAGTATGTCGGAGCTTGTGCGGCGTAACCTTCTTTTCAATGCCGGCCTTGTCGATCATCTTCTTAAGATAGGCCCGCGCGGCATGATGGCTAACCGGCCGACAGCCCGGTTTTTTCGCGAACAGGAATTCATCGCGGTACTTGTCGGCGATCGACAACGCCAGAACCCGGCCGAAACTTTCCGGGAGCGGAACTTGCCGTTCCTTGTTGCCCTTCCCTATCACCCGCACCGATTTGGCCACGCCGTCGACCACCCGAACGTCGGCGGATTTCAGACTCAAGGCTTCGCTGATCCTCAATCCGGACTTTTGGATCAACTCAAACAGTAATTCATAACGCTGACGAATCTTGATTGACGAGGGCTTGCTACGGCCATAAATGTTGTCCGGAATGTCGTCGTAATTGCGGACGGCTTTGGTGAACGCATCTTGTTCTTCAGTTTCCAACCAAACCGGCATCCGCCGGGGGCGTTTCGGCTTCTCGATCTGGTAGATCGGATCTTCCTCGACGTGGTTATTGCGCTTGGCCCATTTATAAAAGGTGGACAGGCAGGAAATCTTCCGGGCGATCGCGTGGGGACCGACTTTGTTTTTGGCCAGGTACGAAACGAAATGCTCGGTGTCGAGGGGCTGGCATTTGCGCCAGTCCTTACCCTCTTCGGTCAGCCAGGCGATCCAGATGTTCAAATCGCTGTTGTAGTTGTAGCAAGTCGTGTCGGCGTGGCCCTTGGTGAACTTTAAAAACTCAAGAAACTCTTTTTGGATTTTCTTGAACTTCAATTCAATCGAATTAGCCATCTCTCCTCCATCCGCTCGTTCGAAACCTGTTAGCGGTTTTCGGCGGCTTTCCGGTCGTTTCGGCCGGAAACAGAATTTACTAAAATGACTATTTTGTAGCATTAGACTTAAAATACCAAAACGTAAAATTCCAGGTTTCATGCAAAAAAGCCTATTAGGGAACACGAAAACACAATTTCGGGAGTGCCTGGGAATAAAAAATTACTAAAATTTTTGTTTTAGGAATTTTACCCTCAGTTTCCCCTATTCCCACCCAAAATTGGCAAAACTGATTCGGTCGGCTAACATTAGAATTTATTCGCATAATTAGGTAGCGCTAACCCATCCCAAGTTATCGGTAACCTAAACATGGCCATTTCAAATCGAGAGAAGCAAAAACGGTTTCGTGAATCCCGGATGCAATCCGGAGCATCGAGAATTTCCTGTTGGCTCCCCGCTGAGGATAGCCTTCGCCTGCAACGGCTGATCGAGCAGATGAGTGAAACCGGCAACGATAAAACCGGCTATGCCGACGTGATCAGTGAGGCTTTGAAGCGCTTGGAAATCGAAATGACGCCGGCCGGCGTCAAAAATATGATGCGGTATGGGCTCATTTATATGAACGACGAAACCAAAAGGGGCAAAGAAGGTAATTGCTCTTCGCGCGATCACAGCAGAACAACCTAGACTGCCGCTTCGCCAAAGTTGGATTGGTGTGTTTGAAATGATTTTATGGAACAATCCGGAATATGCTCGAATCTTTATCGACCAACAAACTTTGCCTTTCTTTGGAAGGCTGGATCATTCAGTCCGGTGAGCGATGCGATATTGAGGTCAATCAAGTAGAGGACGACACGGCGATTGAGTTCTCCACCAAAAGCCTCAAGAAGGTTTCGGTCTACGAGAAAAAAGCGATCCAGCTTAAACAATCGAACTATCAAATCATTGGCGAGGTGGTGTTTCGCGACAAGCAAGTGATCGTTATTGACGTCGGTTTCTTCATATTCCAAAACAACACTAATATAAACCTGAAAAAGGGCGATTGGTGTACAGGCGAAGTCTGCTTGGGTTTTGATCCCTTCCCGATCCACCAATATATCAATCCGGATGAGACCATCCCCAATATTTACTATGACATGAAAATTGACCGGATACTTTTAGACGAAACACCATTTATTCAGGAGCCATTATGTGCCGAATTAGGGCTAACTCAATCATGGGTAACTAGAGACCGAACCAGGGAAAAATTTACCGAGATTGTCCGCACAGACGCCAAGCGCAGGCACCCATTTTCAGAATTCATTGTTGAATGCACGCTGCTCAAGCACAGTGTATTTGAGCCATGGACAGGTTCGATTGAATGATGGGTTATCCACAAAATCTGTGGATAACCTTGTCATTAACTCGTCATATTCGCTTTGCACACTTTTAGCTTCAAGGTTTTAGAATTTTGACTAAAATTTGGACAAGCTTGTTTGGGCACATACTTACCCCCCCTGAAACGGTGGCGGAGGCCGTTGAAATGCTTCTGGGGTTATTGAGCGTCGAAGAAAAATTCGAGATTGCGGTGATGCCGAAGGATAAACTATTCGATTTACACTTCGGGCTTGGTTTGGCGATCCGGAATGCGTTTAGATTGCATGAGCCCGGTAGTAAATTGCTGGCATCGTGCGGCACTTCTCACCCAAATGATGCTTCCTCGGTGATAATTAGCGCATTATGGCGAGCGTTACCAACATGGGAACCGTAAATGGGACTACAGGATCGAGACTATTACAGGGAAAAATATCATAATCAGAAGCCTCCCAAAAAAGGCGGAGGAAGCCTGAAATACCTGATTATTCCCGCGCTGATGCTGGCCACGCTTTGGTTCGGCGCCGACGCTTTGTTGAAATATCAAGCCGAAGAGCGAATCAAAGCCGCCCTTCCCATTGAGCCGATCACCGGCGGTGTGGTACTGAAAACGGACCGGCAAGGGTATTTCAGGGGAATTGCTCTGATCAATGATGTTCCCATGCCCTTTATGATCGACACCGGCGCGACCAAAACCGTGATTCCCACAAAAATGGCAACCGCTGCGGGATTGCCTTTCGGCCGTCCCATTCAAACAAGCACGGCCGGCGGAAAAGTCTATGACAGTGAGACACAAATAAGTAGCCTAAAGATCGGCAATGCGGTAATCAGAAATCTTGACGCTCATATCAATGATTATATAGAACAAGTGCTGATTGGGATGAACACATTGAAGCATTTCAACATGACGCAAAACGGGGATACTTTGACCTTGTTGGCCATCAATGAGGTCTCAGACAGATTGCCTATCGAGCCGACCGTCAACTTTGATAGCATTTCGGCACAACCGCCCGTGAGAAGTCCGGATAAAATCATCAAAAGACTGATCTGCGATGAAAACCAGAATTGCAAAACGACTTACAGCGACCGATGAGGTTGACGCTTTTATGTTCGCTGAAAAGAAAATGCGAGTGATCGGCGATCGGGCGAAGGCGCTGCAGAATTTTAGCTATTATGTGTTTTTGGCGGAGCCGGAACAGTGAATGAGCCAATTTGGTTGGCTGATTCCGACCCCTATGTGTAGTTCGAAACTATGTGTAAATTGTTAATACGACCTGGATGAAAGATAGAATTCACCTGGGTTATGGCCAATATGAGAAAACCTTAGGTTCACATAGTTTTATCGGTGTCTTGAAGTAAAAATTTCAGTGACATCAGGAATTCTAGTGAATCGTATCCGACACTACTCAATAAGTTGGCTATTTGAGAGCCAATTAGCACCCTACCTCGAGATTTCCTGACTATCGCGATGCATGAAAAAGTCGGAATTAACAATGGGCTGATATTACCCAACCGATCGCAAGTTGATGCTACTTCTTCAAGCATTGAAATTATGTGAAGTTGCGTTCGACCTTATGCGACGGACACCAAGGTCTAGTCCTCAATGTAAATTTGCAACTCCACATAGTTTCGAACTACACATAGGGGTCGCTATGTTGAGCTTAACATAGCGACCCTAAGCTGTCTCTGACTTTAACGACGATTAGATAACTGGTCTGGTCTCGTTAGCTGACCTAAAAATCATACTGTAAATGGGTGACTGTTTCATTAGGTGAATTGCTGCAGCCGGAGAGGTCAATTATTAAGCGCGTAGACCAGAAAGACCAGCAGACATATGTTGAGGGGAATCCTAAATAACCCTAAGTTAAATATATTGGATATACAAAATATGTTAGTTTTATTTTGTAGGTACATTTTAACAACCGAGTTATTACGCTATACTCAATAATAGAAGGTCGTGGGTTATAGCTGACTGCGATTCAGGCCTAACAGCCCCAATAAGCCAGTGCAGATTAGCCATATAGCGGAGGGTAATGGTACTGGCACTTGAGCAACAAACATTTGTTGTTTTGTTCCTAAAGTCCCTAAATAATTCAAGTCCAAGTCAAAAATTCCAGGCGCTAATGTCCTGCTTCCAACAATCACTCTGTTATCAGCGGTTAACATTATGTCGTCACCATACCAGTAGACTGTGCTATTTTCCAAAGCACCGGTTTTTCCATTTAAACGCATCAGTTGATCATAATTATTGGTAAAGCCGAGCATAGAGACATAAATACTGTTAGTAGTTGCGTCATAAGCCAATCCTCGGCCATCCACTATATAAGCGGAAGTCAGGGCTCTAACGACAGAGCCTACGGGCGTAATTTCATGTAAATCATATGCCGATAGAACTAATAAATTACCGTTGGGTAAATTTGTAGCATCAAAAACTTGATTATTATTGTAAATAATGCTACCGCTTGCGTTGGTAGGGGTAAAAGCGGTAAGAGAATTGCCACCAGCTACAAAAAAATCACCGTTTTCACCAAATGTAATTTTGCCTGAAGATAAGTTTCCGGCTACATAGCTAGTTCCGAAGTAGGTCTTTTTAACTGCGCCGCTACTATCCATCGCTAGGACATTAAATCCTGAAGTGCCAGTAGATGTGACAGCATAAAGCAAACCATCCGGACCAAAAGCCACGCCTTTAACATCCTTACCGTAAATAGATGGAACTGTGAAGGAGTCAACATAAGTTCCGTCGTTTTGATAGTAATTAATAGCGTTTGAAAAATAATTCGAAGTAAATATGTGGCCAGCCGTAAAGGTTGAACCTTCTGTTGCCGTGTACGGTACGGTCAAAATAAAGAGTAAACTAAAAAATTTAAATAAATTGGAAATTCTCATCGTTTCTTGCTTTAAGCCGGAGAATAGTTGAAAAAAGTGCGACTATATTCATTTGGTTAAATTCTGTGGCTGGTTCAAAATAAAAAGTGACTGCAAGTCGTGATTTAAGCCTAACAGACAGAGCTTTTCTTAATCAAGCAACAGAATTGTTACAGTTCAAAAGAGGAGCTAAAAGTAGGGATTAGGGTCATTGTCTTCTCAATTAAAACCATCCCCAAATCGTCCTTTCTTTTTCATTAAACTTAATTTAATTAGACTCATTGGGGGTAAAGAAGGTAAGTCGGTAGTCAGGTTAGCTACAGATACCAGGTGTTCAATTATAAAGTTTTTGATACTCTGATCGTCGCAAATTGGCCGGGTCGAGCCAAAGATGACGCAAGGTTGCTTGCCGAAAAGCTGCCATTCGCTGAACTTAGGGAAGGAAAATTTCGCCAGCATCCTCAGTGGCGGGTTTTGGCCGAAATCCGAAACTCAACGCACAAAACCCGCAAATCGGCCAGTCCGGCTTAAAAGCCTACCTCCCTGTACGCTTTTAAACTCGGCCCGCCCGAATTGCTCACGCCCCCGAGCCGGAAACGCCCGAGCATAAGCCGTCCATGGCCGCGCGGCACACACGTCCGTGTGAATGCCGCCCCACCTTTGGCCGGCACGGTTCAACGCCCCCGGTACTTGACCATCGCCCGCCGGGAGCCTTGGCCGCGTCAAATCCGCCAATCGTTTGGCCAAGCGCAATACGTCCCTGTATTGCCCCAATGGCCAAACGAATGGCTCAGTCTTTCCTAACCCAACCGTGCGCGGGTATTTGCCTTCCATGGCCTCGCGGCGAAGACATCCCTGTCATCGCCGCTCGAAGTCTTGACGCTCTGTTTATCGCTCGCCGGTACCCAAACGTTGCTATCACTGCGCGTCCTGCTGTCCCGATAGCGCATAACCTTGTGCTTTCATGTCTCTCTTAGCGTATGTCGATTGATCCTGTGTTCGCGACTGAGTTGCGACCTATGGCTTGTGTGTTGGTCAGAGTGTTTTTAGACGCATTGATGACCGTGGATTTTTCGACTTTAGAACCGACCACGTTGATTGATCCGGTGCTGGCGGCGCTGTTGCGGCCGATCGCTTGCGTGTTTGTCAACGTGTTTTTAGAAGCGTTGATTAATGTGGATTTTTCGATTTTCGAGCCTTCGGCCATGGCGGTGCCGGCGACGACTGATATTAAAACGACTGCTGCAAAAGATACTGTTTTCATGATGGTTTCCCCTTAGGTTTTGTTGGTTTGGTTCGTTCAAGCGTTTCGTTGAACTTGGGTACAGTATCCCGATTTCCGGAAGAAAAGGCGGTGATCGAGTCACGCCGTTTGTGTGATTTATTCACCGGCCGGCGAATGATGAGGGTATTTTTTGTTGAATCCGCTAATCGGTCGGATGCTTTCTGCGCTTGCCGTCGGTAAATAGGAGAAGGTATGGTGATGTAAAAAGTGTCGCAAGTTGCGACACTTTTTCATGGCGTTTTGGAAAAATCCTCACTCTCCGCTTTGGACCAGGTCTTCGAGGAAATCCTTCAGCTTCTGCTCTTGTTCGGCGTTCAAGACGCTTGCATTTAGCTTTACGGTGATGTGCTTTTCGGTCCTGGCGATATTGCCGACCTTCTTGCCGTCCCTGATCAAGTTATGCGCGTCCTGGATGTGACTGTCTCTGGTTTCGTGACCCTTGAGCTTGCGTGCGACATAGGCCGCGATCTTGGTTTGGTCCAGGTCGCTGCTCAGCAGCAAATCCCACGCTTCCGCCAAATAATCGCTGACAGCCGGATGATCCTTGTTCTCGTTCAAAAGCCGCTTGATGTCATTGGCCGCCGATCTCGACAATAAACGCGGATTCTTGTTAAGGTCCTCTATAATAAATGCGGGTAGGTCGTCATAAGCGTAATAGCGGTACATATCCTGGCGGTTAAGCCCTAGCGACTCTGCCAGCTTTTTCTTGGTCGGAAAGGCTTTTTCGACTTGCTTCAGGGCGATGCCGATTTCGTAATCGCTCAGATCCTCACGGTCGATATTTTCTGCCAGCGCGAATACCGCCATATCGCTATCGGATATCACCATGACCACTGCATCGATATGGCGCCGCTCGATTTGCTTATGTGCCCGCCAGCGGCGCTCGCCGGCGGCGATTTGATAGCCGTCGCCGGTTTTCCTGAGCAAGATCGGCTCCAGCAAACCAACTTCGGCGATCGACTGGGCCAATTTGTCTAACTCGTCTTGCGGGAAAATGCGTCGGGGCTGGTACGGGTTCGGTTCGATCTTTCCGACCAGAACCGAGACCAATTCCCGGCCTTGATCAAAATTGACGGATTGTTCCGCCGAGGCATGACGCTGCGTGTTCTCCTGCAGCTTTTTCTCCAGCATTTTTTTAATGTCTTTAGCCACTGAGCCGGTTCCTTATACAAGATTGAGTTGTTTGGCGATCACGTCGGCCAGCCGTTTAAACTCGCGTGAGACTTTGCAGGTTCGGTCTATGTCATGAACGCTCGTTTGCGCTATCGCGGACTGATTGACCTTAGTGCTGGTCGATATGCGAACATCGATGAGTTTGCCGATTTGCTCCTTGGCCGAAGCTTCGATCAGTTTGCAAACCGTTTGCCGTGCGTCGTGACGGATCAATAAAGCGCCGATCAATTCCAACTCTGGATTGATGCGCCTGATTTTTTCGACTAGCCTTATTAAATCAGTAACGCCGTACATCCCATACTGGGAACCGGACTCGATCGGAATGATTAAATGCGTGGCGGCGGCCAATGCGTTGCTAGTGAGTAGTTTCAGGCTGGGCGGGCAATCGATCAGGATGACGTCGTAGATACCGTGAAGGTGATTTATTTTTTCGCGTAGTTCTTCGGAAGGCCGAGGGGCTTCATCCTTCAATTCGTCTTCGGCCTTGCCGAGATTGAGCGAGCCGTAGATCAGAGATACGCCTTCGATGTTAGTGTCATCGTAGATCGATTGCGGCAGTTTCTCGACCTCCGACAACAGCAGTTCCGCGCAGGTAACCGGGACTTCGCTCGGGTGCTTTTTGCCGATGTGCAGGCTGGCGTTGGCTTGCGGGTCGAGATCGATCACCAGTACGGAAAGTTCCATTTTCGCCAGCTCTGACGCCAGATTGACGACCGTTGTGGTTTTACCGCACCCGCCCTTGTGATTTGCGACAGCGATTACTTTAGTTTTACTTGTCATTTGTGTTCGATTTTGTTTCATTTTGTGTCCAGTATAAAGCTTATCGATCGCAATGCAACTAGTGTTTTGCGCTGATAAGTGGCTTATTGATCGAATAAATGCCTGAATTTTTGCCTTATCGAACTTGTATTGATTTTTTATCGCGTTCGCTACTGTGTATGATAGGAAAGAATCCGTATTCATTACCTACGGAAAAGTGTCGCAAGTTGCGACACTTTTTTAAACGAGAAACCTATAAAAGAACGACACACTGAGCTTAGGCCAAGGCATTAGTAAAAACCTCGGTATTCTTGCGAGATATTGGCCGAGTGTTTGCCCCTCTATGTCTATCTTAGCGTTCATGAAGGCTTGGCAATCGTATTAGGAAATGAAAGTTGGAGACGTTTTGCCGCCAATCATTGGCTGAGTTGCTCTGTTTCTTTCGCAATAATTGGACATAAATCATTTGTGTGATTTATATCATTTTTATCAAATACCCTGTAATAACTGTTGCCCTTTAGCGGTCGTCTGATAGCGCTGCATGGGACTTTTGGGTTTCTCGGGAATCGTCCGCGCTAACAGATCTTCTTTCAGCAGATAATCCAGATAATTGCGCTGAAATGTCTCGCGGTGCTTAATCCCTGAAATGTCTTGTATTTCGCTGCTTTTTTTCGGTGTCCGGCACGCTGTCAGCACGTTGAGGACCAGGCATCAACTTGTCCGGTGACTTGTCCGGTAGCTTGTCCGGCATTCGATAATACGGTCGATAAGCTTGATTCGGGCACGGCAATGGCAATTCGGAAAATATCGGCTTCCACTAACGCCGGCGCTTTGCCGCCATAGGCTTTGCTGTACTTAAGCAGATTACGCACGCCCGAACCCAGTTCATCGGCCCGGCCGATCTCCCGGAAAAAGCGGGCAATGACGGGATTTTTCGGGAAGGGCGAATGCGCCACGCAATCTGGATCGACGCCGGCCAAGTCGCCGCTATCGGTGACACCGAGCAGCAAAGTGCCGCCATGCCGGTTCAGAAAAGCGCAAACCGTTTCATAGACGTCCCGGTTTAGGCGCTTTGCGCAGGTTTTGAACTCGAGGGTTAAGCTTTCGCCTTGTGCGATGAGGGCAAGTAGTTGGTGTTCGATGGTCACGCCTTATTCCTGGTCACTCGTCATTTCTCGAATCTGCATTAGAAACCAAAAGCCATTTTTAGGGCAGGTATCGTATTCATTATCTACGGAAAAGTGTCGCAAGTTGCGACACTTTTTGATTTACCCGGAATTTTATTAGTACGTTGTTTGCCAAACATATATCGAGTAATGCCTAGACGTGGTGGTGACGGTTTTTTCGTGTGGGAGTGCGGCGGTCTGCCGCGCGGCGATTCGTCACATTCCGGCGAAGGAGAGGATTAGGTAGGATATGCGCAACTCAATCGTTGATGCGATTGTGCTCAAATATCCTTCCTCTGTAATGCGGCTTTTTGGCCGCATTTTTTTGTCCGGAATCGACCCCTATGTGTAGTTCGAAACTATGTGGAGTTGCAAATTTACATTGAGGACTAGACCTTGGTGTCCGTCGCATAAGGTCGAACGCAACTTCACATAATTTCAATGCTTGAAGAAGTAGCATCAACTTGCGATCGGTTGGGTAATATCAGCCCATTGTTAATTCCGACTTTTTCATGCATCGCGATAGTCAGGAAATCTCGAGGTAGGGTGCTAATTGGCTCTCAAATAGCCAACTTATTGAGTAGTGTCGGATACGATTCACTAGAATTCCTGATGTCACTGAAATTTTTACTTCAAGACACCGATAAAACTATGTGAACCTAAGGTTTTCTCATATTGGCCATAACCCAGGTGAATTCTATCTTTCTTCCAGGTCGTATTAACAATTTACACATAGTTTCGAACTACACATAGGGGTCGCTATGTTAAGCTCAACATAGCGACCCAAAGTTGACGTTCGAAGCCTTGCACTAAAAATCGGCATGGATTCAATTAGCAGTCATTCAACGCAAACCTAAAAAGATTGGCCCTATTCAAGTTTTCATAGCTAAGCTAACAACAGGGGTGTTTTTTGAAAATTGGGGCGATGAAATCAAATTATCGAGGATATTAGCAGGGGTATAACTCGATCGATGCGGTTCATGCAACCGGGTTGATCAAAAGCTGGATTGTCAGTAAAACTTAAGTGCTGAGGTAACATACCCCGACATGCAGCGGAAAACCGTACACGATAGACACTTCGTTTTTTACGACGTTATTTTTTAGCTGTTCGGAATTCCGAACAGTTATATAAATACCGAGTGTGGGCTAGTAAAATACCTGAGTGGGATGGGTTTTGTAAACCGTCTCTTGATCACAATTCAGCCAATTTCGACTGCTTGGATGAGCTGGCAACCCTGAAGCGCAAGGGCGGGTTAGCATGATCCGCCATTTCGAGTACATCATCTGGCCTAACATTCCGCTGCACGGAGTTCAGTTATTTTAAAGTTCTAGGGTATGGTGAGTGAGACTGACCTGCTGACCTAAATTCACTTTACTTTAATGAGATACCATGAAACAAACACTTCTCGCATTTTTCTGCATATACTTCTCCACATGCTTGTTTGCCCAAACAATCAAGGACGAAGATTTAGAGAAACTCTGCAAAGCCAGCGCGGAATCAGAGCGACGTCGTGTTGGACTTCCGAGTTGGGACTTTGGGCGCAAGAGGATGGCATGTCACGTTCTACTGACCACCAATGCGAGCGCCGAATACCTCTTTCACCTTTTCTGAGCAAGTACCACTGGTGATCGGGATAGGGTCTGGATGCGTCCTGGTGCAAGCGATCTTTCTTAGTTCGTTTCCGACTATGCCAAGTAGGAATACAGAAAATGAATTGTCGGATCCTCGAAGTCGGACTACTGCTAACTTATTGCCTCCCGCTTCAACAAAGACGGACTCCGCTTGAAGGTCGAGATCAGGTCCAGAATAGCCTTGGGCGGCATGATTCTTTCGCACTTTTTCCTTGATTGAGGTGACAGTGTGTTCTTCGAGTCGCCGCAAGAACGCAATATCCATCTGTTTTGGAGTGGCGCCTTCAGCATCTTGACTGGAAAAGACGACTCGTATTGGAGGCGGTGACGCATTCGGTATAGTCGGTGTCTGCGTCATCGCCTCCCGTTGGTTCATGTAATGTCCGAATGAGCCGCCAACAAAAGACGCAAGTTGCTGCACCACGGGAATTGCAAGTAGAAGGAGTAGCCACTGTTTCCAAGAGAAGTTATTCATGTATCGAACACCAAAGACCTATAGCGCCTTGTTAGGCGATTTTTCATTTATTTGATTCCCAAATAACCTTACCTGGGCCAGCACCGCCAGGAAACTGCCAACCCATATGAGTAACCGAATTAATGACAGCGCATATAAGCTCAGAGATATGCTTCTGTAATTGAGCCAACCATGCAACATCAATTGTCCTATCGAAACGTTCTTGTTGTCGATTAACGAAAAACGGAACTGATGCACCTTCAGAATTTGGCGTTCGCCATGAACCATGACAGATTACATTGCGGATTTTGCCCGCTTCTTTTAACTGCTCAATCAGATCTGCAAGATTTTCAATTGTGGCATTTGGGTGTTCACGCACAGATTTTCCATATAACTCAATGAGATTCCAGAGCTGATCAGATAGCGCATGTTGTAACTTGGGCAGCCAACCATCAAGAGCCTTTTGGACTTCCTGTTCGCTATATGGTGTTGTCGCTGTAAATGCAAATATCGCCTTGCCCAAGGTTTCTTCCAGAAAACCATATGTTGCGACAACTCGTCCAAGTGCTTCCCAGAAAACAGGTTCATGCCGATGAGTGGGATACATCTCCGGCAATGTATCTATATTGATGATGTGGCTCATTTCTTACAGTATGTCGCCTCGATCATTCGGAACATGGCGGTGCGGTAGGGGGCTGCCTGCACCGAGGGGTTCAGTTTCACGTATCCAGAAAATGCCTTGGCTAGATCATCAACTTGGACATTCTGTATGCACGTTGATTGCGCAACGACTTTGTTAAATCTTGGTGCAAAGTCTTTGGCTTTTACATCTTTTACTATTGCTAGAATATCAGGATCATATCTGTACGCGCCTATTATGCCGTTAGCGATACCCTCAATAAATCCATCCTTATAGGCTTTAACTATTAATGAGCAAACCACACGTTCATCTTCGGACGAAGATGTACAGATTCTTTCCAAGTCTCCTGCCTTTAATGAAGAGTCCGCATATACACCGATGGGCAAGAGAAGGAAGCATATTAAAAGAATTTGAGTTTTCATTTTTGAATGGCACCGATAAGTCGAAATCTGGCCCAACTAGTAATTAGATGGCTTCCGCATAATTACCACGAATCCTGTGTTGTCACAATAAATTTTAATCCATAAGGAGCTTTAAGCGCCCGAGCATAAGCCATCCCTGGCCGCGCGGCGAAAACGTCCATGTTATCGCCGCCCGAAGTCTTATCGCTCTGTTTATCGCTCGCCGGCACCCAAGCGTCGCTATCCCTGCGCGTCCTGCTATCCCAGTAGCGCACGTCCTTATGCTTTCATGCGTTTTTTAGCGGATGTCGATTGAACCGGTTGTCGCCACTGAATCCCTGCCTATCGCTTGCGTGTTGGTCAATGTGTTTTTTGATGCATTGATCAGCGTCGATTTCTCGACTTTCGATCCGACGACGCTGATCGAGCCGGTGCTGGCTGCGCTGTTGCGGCCGATCGCCTGAGTATTGGTCAACGTGTTTTTAGAAGCGTTGATCAATGTGGATTTTTCGATTTTCGAGCCTTCGGCCATGGCGGTGCCGGCAACGATTGACATTAAAACGACTGCTGCGAAAGATACTGTTTTCATGATGGTTTCCCCTTGGTTTTTGTTGGTTTGGTTCGTTCAAGCGTTTCGTTGAACTTGGGTACAGTATCCCGATTTCCGGAAGAAAAGGCGGTGATCGAGTCACGCCGTTTGTGTGATTTATTCACCGGCTGGCGAATGATGAGGGTATTTTTTGTTGAATCCGCTAATCGACCGGATGCTGTCTGCGCTTGCCGTCGGCAAATTGGTGAGGCATGGAGATATAAAAAGTGTCGCAAGTTGCGACACTTTTTCATGGCGTTTTGGAAAAATCCTCACTCTTCGCCTTGAATCAGGTCTTCGAGGAAATCCTTCAGCTTCTGCTCTTGTTCGGCGTTCAAGGAACTTGCGTTGAGCTTTACGGTGATGCGCTTTTGGCCGTGACGATTAATTTGTAAACGTAGCGCCCTCGGTTGCCGGAATGAGAGTCTTGAGGGTTATTGCAGGTTTTCTTAATCACCGGTTTTGAAGGAAATTGAGCGTGGCACATAATTTTTCTGGCTCAGGGAACGAACCGAAGCCTGCTTCGCCGCCGGCGAAGACACAGGAGACGAAGCCGGGGTTTGCTGGGTTACGCGTTGTACTTCTATCGGTTGAAGCGGCATCGAAGGCGTTGTATCCGCTTTGGTTACATCTAGCGTCACGAAATGGGCATCCAACCAGTCAGCCCACTTCAACGCCTTGCGAATCAGATCGGCGCGGTACACGGCGTTGTATCGCGGCGTGCGCGAGTGGTAGTTGGCGGCCTTAGTCCACAGGTCGCCCTTGTCGTTGCGGATGTGCATCCGTAGTCGCCAAGCGGCCAGATCGAACGAATAGCATCCAGCGGCCGCTACATCGTTCGCTGTGATTCCGTACCGTGCCAGGTCGCGCAGGTACGCGGTATTAAATTGCATCGAGCCGACGTCATAGGTGCCGTTCGAGTTGCGCACCCATTGCCCCGGCTTGCCGCCTTCCTTTTCCGCCACGGCTAGGACGATGTTGGCCGGGACTTCATATTTGACGGCGGCCGAGATTGCACACACGACGCGCTCTTGTGCTATCGGGGTAAGGTCGGCAATAAAGGGCGGCATTATATCCTTTTGGGTTAAGTCGATGTGCCGTTATTGCCTCGGTTAACGAAGGCTGCAATTTCGGAATGGGTATCGCTTTCCCCGCTGAGGCTATTACCGGCAAATTCGATGTTGGTTTCGGACGAATTGCCGTTCCCCTTTATCGCGTCGGCAATCTTGCCCGGTGTCGTATCCGCAATGCGCTCGCCGGCTTTGGCCATGGCTACATCGGCAATACCCTTAGCCAAGTTAACGCCGGCATCGACGGCAATTTTGCCGGACTTTGCCGCTGCCGTCATGAAGCCGCCGTTTTGCGTGCCTGTTGATTGCCGGTTACCGCCTTGCCCGGTTTTTGCCGTGCCGGTCGGTTCGGTCGCGCCGCTATTCTGTTTGCCGTCACTCTTCGCTTGGTCGGTGCCGCTTTCGGTTTGCCTTTTGGTGTCCCCATCTTCGCCGCGACCCCACATGCTGTCCGAGCTGTTGCTGAATCCTGCTGCTTGAGCAAATGGAGTGCCGCCGGTATTACTGCTGTCGCTGCTTACGCCACCGCCGCCGCCCCCGCCCCACATGTTGGTCAGCACATCGGACCCGCTGGAAACGTTTTCGCTGGCCTTGGAGAACGCGGCCATTACTGCTTGAGCTCCACCAGCGGCGTTTGCCGTACCGGCCGCTATCATTGCGCCGGCTGTTGCGGTCGCCGCTGTGGCCATACCGGCCGCGCCGAGCGCCGCACCGGCACCGAGTTGACCAATGCCTGTGTTGCCAATACTGCTACCCGTGATAATACCGGCTATGATTGCTGGGACTTTATTTGTTAGTACCAGCAAGATGATAGACGCCACCATCATCACGGCGAGTTCTTGTATTGTCGTTTCGGGACTGATTTGCTGCGAGAAATCGTTGATAAACTGTTTGCCAATAGCAACAATAAGAATCATCGACAGCAGCTGTGCAGACACGCCGAATATAGTGCGGTAATAATTGAGCGCCATGTCGGACGTCCAACGAGCTCCTCCGAAACCCAGAAAAAAAACACCGGCGTACAATACAATCCAACTCGTCGCCAGTAACACCAGCATATTCACGGCGATTAAGGCTAATATGGTCAGGGTGACACCTCCCAATATCATCATGGCAAGGGCTAAATCGAAATCTCGCCAACCTAGATCGTCTACTGCGCGTATGACGCGGTCAAACAATTCAAATCCGACATCGACAACTGCGCCAGGGTCAAGCCTCGTCGTGCCTAAACTCCCGGCCTGTGCACCGAGTTGTTGTAGTGAATCAATGATCGTCCCAGCAATATTCTGGTTACTCACTGCATTTGTGAGTAACCACCAAAAGAAGCCTGTGAAAATAGTGAACCGAACAAACTCGGCAAAGAATTCTCCTATGTCTGCCTTACGAAGCAGCATCATGCCGAATGTCCAGACCATCGAGATCAGAACAAGCGTCCAGAATAACCAGCTTGCCGCATTTGTAAGTGTGTTTGCCCAGTTACTTGCAGCATTATCGAATCGCTTCAATACATCATTCATAATGCCTTCATTACTGAGCTCGGCCAATGCGGGTTCGCTTGTCAGCAGCAGGACACCTAGCGTTATCAGCATATGCCAGTGAGATTTATTCATTCTGATAAACCTCCTATCAATAATCGCCAGGCGCACTTTTCTTGAACGTACCTGATCGGAGTTGTTTCGCCTTGTCGAATGATCGACAGTCGTCAATAAACGTATTGCGACTTGCCTCGAACATAAGGTCTGATAGTATTTTTTCCTTCATCTCTGGCGTACAATTTGCCGCGTTCGCCACCGGTTGTTCACTACAACCAACCAGGAGAAGAACTACCCCAAAACAGATAATTGTAAGGTTATACATTTTCATACATGATCCTCTAATTATGTTAGAACTATTAATAATCACCAGGTGCACTTTTCTTGAACCTACCTGATCGGAGTTGTTCAGCACGAGCACTAGATATTGCCTCTCCATCAGCCTCCGCCTGCATCCTGGTTGCAATTGCGTTCTGCTGTGCGATCAACAGGCCGCGTATCTGTAATAGCTGGTTCGCCTGTTGGCTCGCAAGCTGGTTGGCATAGCCAATAGCTTCCATTCGTCCCCCGGCGCTTTGAGCCGCTGCTTGCAGTTGCTCTAATCGTCTTGAGTCCGACTTGAGCGCATCTTGTTGTTTATCCAGTCCACGAAAAAGCGCATCGTTTGCCTTTTTTTGTGATTCGGATGCCAAGCGCCGGTTTTCGCTCATTGCCGCGAACTCGGCGTCACTGCATCCCTCATTCGAGAAACACGGCGAGTTACGGTAATAAGAAACGTCTTGGAATTTACTCAGGTAGCTATCGAGACTGCCGACTTGATTCTTATAATAGTTGAGTGTGTCGGTGGCGGTTATTAGGCCATCGATCGTGGATTGCGCCTGATCCCAAATATAAGCCGCAGGCGCTAACGTGTTCCGTATTTGATCCTCGTATTGCTGCAATTGAGTCGCATATTGCTCTATTTGTTTCAGCGTTTGTGCGACTTCCTCTCCCGCCGACATGGCTGATTGAATCGCAGTTTGAACATTTTGCGTCAAATTGGTCATGTCGATTACAGCCGTTTGTGCGTGCGCCTGCTGCGTAATCGAAACCACCAAAGTGATTTCGACTCCGACCAAAAGGATTTTTTTAGCCGCTAAAATTTTCCGTTTCATCGATATCGTCAAAAAACTCTTTCTCATTTTATTCTCCAGTGTTTTGCATAGCCGGCCGCTCAATTTGACCCGTTACGCTCGGCGGTTAGCGTTATGGTTAATAATCAAACGATTGATAAGGTTTTGAAAACGTCATGTCTTTCGTGACAATCACATTGAATCGATAGCCAGGGCGAATCTCCAGGGTTGGCGCTATGTTCATGTTTTTGGCAATCAATTGTGCGGTGACTTGGCCAAGTTGCTGGCCTAACGCCTCACTCAACGCGCTACTGGCATCCGGCCGGCCAAATGTCGCACTACTCTGATTTTGTCGCTGGCTGTAGGTTGTCGCCGCCGTTACGGCCGACATTAGCAGCGCCGAGCTAAATAGACGGACGTAATGATGATTTTCCAGATCGTGAAATCCAGCGTACCCCGCGCTGTCC
The DNA here is from genome assembly GCF_000968535.2 of Methylotuvimicrobium alcaliphilum 20Z. NCBI lineage: Bacteria > Pseudomonadati > Pseudomonadota > Gammaproteobacteria > Methylococcales > Methylococcaceae > Methylotuvimicrobium > Methylotuvimicrobium alcaliphilum. The sequence continues at coordinate 38,165 of NC_016108.1, read as the reverse complement.
GCTCCCGGCATCGCCCCGATATCCAGCGCTTTCCCATCGGGGAATACAATGCGTTGCCAAGCGACAAGGACACGGGCTTGACCATAGGCCACATCGCTCGAATACGTGCCGACCAGACGCGATCCTTGCGGAATCAAGAGGTATTTGCCGACGGGTGTGTCGTACACGTTCTGCGCCACTTGCGCCATGATCTGTCCCGGTAGATCGGAGTTGATTCCGGAGATTAGCGTTGCCGGCACCACAAACCCGGCTCGCAGTTCATACTGTGAACGGGGGGCTTGCGTAGTCGATTCGAGTTGCCAACGATCACCGGCATTATCCGCAAATTGCGCGTAATCATTACCGGTTCCTTCGGTTGATGTTCCGGTTTGTGGTGAAGCGGATACATTCGCCGGCATCCCTGCACCACTATTCAGGCTATGCATACTGCGAAGATGATTTAATCGCTTTTGATACGCCGTTGATGGGTCCTCATGCTGTATAGAGTCTATTTCTTGGCGCACGGCGGATAACCTAGCCAGCATGGCTTCGCGCGTTTTGGGCGTTTTCGCGCCCAAATTGGCATGACTGGATGACAAGCCGGAGCTTTTTGGCGCAATGACTTGCACGCCGGTTTTTGCTTTCACCGCTTCTTGAAACATTTGCAGCTTTGCCTGACGGATACGCTCCGCTTCATCATCATGCTGCGGCTGCATAGGGGGAGCCGGTGGCCTGTCCAATGTTTCCGGACGCGCAATGAGTACCGGTTCGGGTTTCAGCATGGTTTCTTCAGCGGGCGGTATCAAAGGCGTGATTAATCCGTCCATGTGATCGCCGGCAATTTCCTTAGCGAACATCGACGTGTTGCCGGTTTTTAAATGACGATCTTCCGCATCAGTCTGCTGGGCTGCGCGATCCGCCGCGACAATCCCCATCATGATCAAAAACGCCGTCAATACCCCGCCGAGAAGGTACATGGGTAAGTTGTTGACGCGGCGCACGCCAGCGCTTGGCGATGCCTCCGGGTCCATGTTGTCGATATCTTCCGTCATCGTTTACTCCTTATGCGTCCAATAGCCGCCCGGCATCACCATGCCGTTTTGCTCGATGTACGGACGAGTAATGGATTCAGTACCGACCCATAGGGTCAAATGGTATAAGCTGACGTTTTCGCCTTTGATTTGGCTGAGCACATAGCGCAATGGCAGTAAGGTATTGTCTTCTGTCGCGTTTGGGCTGAACTCCATGAGTGCATAACCGCTTTCGCGCAAGTTTTTTACCAACGCATTCCCGAAAACATCCGGCGTCGTTTGTTTTAGCTCAAATTGTGTTTTTGCTGGCGGCCATAGCGTGGCGAGCTGCTTGGCGGCATCGTCAGCCAGCTTTTGTTGATCTACTGAAACATTGCGTAGATGGTTGCCGTATGGCGATGTCACGCATCCTGCGAGAGATAAAGCGGCCAAAGCCGCTAGAGATATTCTGCGCATACAATTATTGCTCCCGTCTAATGGTTACTCGGTCTTGGCTTCTGCCAACGCCGGAAATCAAGATGGCCTGGTCAAATACCGTGTCCACGATGTAGCGGTCGCCTTGAACACGGTAATTCACTATGACGGTCTCATCATCCGAGAACAGGCCGCCTTCTTTGCGCAAGACCAACAGCGTCGGCGCTTCGGTCTGCGCCATCGCCTTCGGCATTTGTAAGATGGTTTTACTGCCATCGTTAAAGACGCGAATCGGACGCCATGCGGCATCACCGTCCAGTTCATAGTTGAAATTCAGATCGCCCAGGTACTCGCCTGTTTGCGGAAGGGTTTTTTGTTCGCGCGCTTGTGTTTCCCGAGTTTGAATCGCATCCCATTTGGCGAGAGCGTCTTCCGGGTAGGTGAACGCAACCTGCGGCATGTACTCTGTGCGGTGCGAGCGCAACTTGAAATGATAAGTGCGGCGGTTTGTCGTCACGACCAGACTGGTCTCCAATCCCACGTCCATCGGTTTGATGATGAGATGTTGCGTTTCGGCCGGTCCGCTACCGGTGATGGCCGGTTCCACAGTCCAGCGGGCCGTGTCGCCCAGATGGATCGAATTGACCAGTTCTCCGGCTTGTAGGGCCACGTCACAGACCTGAAGAACCGCGCAAACGATGCTGGGCTGTTGTGCGCCGTATATGAAATGGATGGCCCCATTGGCACCGGATACTGGCTTTATGCCGTTGGATTTTCCGGCTTCCCAGCGTTTGGCAATCGCGAGAGCCGCCTTTTCTTGTGCGGTTAGCCTTGGGTTGTTTTTCGAAAAATATTTGTCGGCCAGATCGTCGCCGGGAACGGCCAGAATGGGTTCCGACACAGCCATAGCGGCGGCCAGAAGGGTGATCATATGTTTTTTCATGGTGAATAGTCTCATTATCATTATTTCGAGGAAGTGATGATCGACCAGGAATAATCACGCACATAGATACCGAGCGGATTGTTGCGTAATTGCTCGTCTGTTGTTTGGGATGTAGGCGAGGCGATATAGACATTAACTAATGCCCGCATGTTGACCGGCTGACTTTTTAGAACGCCTTGCCGATCGCGAAGGGTTTCTACCCATTCGACCTGCCAGGTATCCGGCGATTGCGGCAGCACGGACTTGATTTCGGTGCTGACCATTTCCTTCACTGCACGTTTGAACGGGCTGGAATCGGGCGTTCCGTTCAGCCATTCGTTCATTTTTTGGGTTGCGGGATCATTAGGCGATAACATTGCGTAGACGCGAAATACCGCTTTCCGCTGTAATGCGACATCCGGCGTGACCATACGGGCATTAGCGATGAAATCGGCTATAGACGCATGAATAACGCGGGGATCGGCGGTAGAACCCGCTGTCGTCGGTCCGACGGCAATGGTCTGGCCATGCTTGTCAACCTCGATAATATAAGGGATGAACTTAGATTGACTTCCTATATGGATGATTCCACCCACACCGGCCAGCGCAATCAACAACGAGAGAATACCGACAACTTGCCAGGTCTGCCGTGACGACACGACCGAACCGACATGCTCATTCCATGTGCGCCGGGCAGTCAGGTACGGGTTAGCGTCCTCGTTTTTGGGTTTATTGATAGGCCGAGAGTCAACTGGTTTTTTCTTGGATAGAATCAGGCTCATATTGCGGGCTCCAGGTAGTCATTGAGTTTCAGTCCACGCCCGGCGAGCCATTCATGAACCCACCGATCGCCGAATTTGGTTTCCAGATTCTTGATGGCTGCAACGGAATCCTTGTCCGAGGCACCGGCAAGTGACAGGGCAAGCGGACCGAGAGCGAGGTCGTAGAGACGGCGGCCATATTCGGAAACGTAGTAATATTGCTGTTTCGGAATGGCGGTCGCCAAAATTTCGATTTGGCGGGCATTGAGGCCCATACGACGGTAGAGGGCTGCCGTGTCTTCGTCGCGGGCATACACGTTGGGCAGGAAGATTTTGGTTGCTGTCGATTCAACGATGACATCCAAGATGCCCGAGTTGGCCGCGTCAGACAGGCTTTGCGTCGCCATCAAGACAAGGCAATTGGCTTTGCGCAAGACCTTGAGCCATTCGCGGATTTTGTCGCGAAATACCGGATGCCCAAGCATCAACCAGGCTTCGTCCAGAATGATGACGGCCGGTTGGCCGTGGAGTGATCGCTCTATTCTTCGAAATAGATACAACAGCACGGGGAGCGCGAATTTATCGCCTAATCCCATCAGCTCCTCGATTTCAAACGTCGTAAATGAGGACAAAGAGAGTCCATCCTCTTCGGCGTCCAACAGATAGCCCATCGATGAACCGATAGTGTATTGTTGTAGCGCCTCACGAATCGGTAAGTCTTGTACGGTCGTGCTGAAATCGGATAGTGTGCGGGACTGAGTGCCGCTCATGCTCAGAATGGCATGGCCTATTTTATTGCGTTGCTCGGGTGTGGTGATCAAACCGTTCAACGCCAGGATGGTATCTATCCATTCCATTGCCCAAGCCCGGTCGCCCCGCGTTTCGAGGAATTGCAGTGGACAAAATGCGAGTGATTCGCCGTCCCCCGCCACTGAAAAATGCAGCCCACCAACGGCCTTGGTAAGCGGATAAATTGACATACCCTTATCGAATGCGTAGATCGACATGCCGGCATAACGTCGTAATTGTGCGGCGATAATGGCTAGATGCGTCGATTTACCCGCACCTGTGGGTCCAAACATAAAAGTATGGCCGACATCGCGGACATGCAGATTCAGTCGGAAAGGTGTGGCCCCGTGAGTCACGCAGTGCATCAGTGCCTGAGACATGGGCGGATACAGCGGGCAAGGGGCTGTTGCGCTACCCGTCCAGATCGTTGACGTGGGCAACAAATCGGCGAGGTTCATCGTGTTGATGAGGGGTCGGCGAACATTCTCGACACCGTGACCCGGTAAGCTGCCTAGATACGCATCCATCGTGTTGGTGGTCTCTATACGCGCGACAAAACCGAGACGGTTTATCGCCTTTTCTACCTGCCGTGCGATTGCCTCAAGTCGCGTTCTATCCTCATGCATCAAAATAACGACACTGGTGTAATAGCCCATCGCGACAAAGCCGCTGTTCACCTCGGCTATCGCGGATTCGGCATCCTCTACCATCGACAGAGCATCCTGATCGATAGGTCCGGTATTGGTATTAAAAACCTGGTCGAAGAAGCCGCGCACTTTTTGGCGCCACTTTTTACGGAATTTGTCCAGGTGGGCAACCGCCTCATGCTGATCCATGAAAATAAACCGGGATGACCAGCGGTAGTCGCAGGATAATTCGCCCAGAGCGCTTAAGATTCCTGGAGTCGACTCCAGCGGGAAGCCTTCGATCGCGACGACTTGGATGAGGGAGCGGCCTATTTTTGGCACGACCCCGGTGCGCAGTTCTTGCCCGCCAATGAGAGCATCCAGATACATGGGATTGCTGGGGAGCTGTACGGGATGATGCTTGCCGGTAATGCAAAATTGTATCCAGCTCAAAAAATCATCATGCGTAACAGATGCTCCCTCCTCGGTAACGACCTTCTGACCTCTGAGACGCGTCATCGTAATAGCCGTTAACAGGCGTTCCTCTATCGACGTTATTTCACGTTTGAATTGAGTGATGAGCCCCGTGGTGCGAGCTCTGTGATTCGGCGCCGGCGTGTTGTCATCGAACATGAGCTCGACAAATTTACGTTGCGCTAGAACCGGCGGAAACCAGGTCAGCGTTAATACGAAATAACCCTCGTACATCGTTCCCAGGCGCTCGAATAGCCTGCGTCGCTCTTCATCGATCGCGGCAGATACCGGATCGGGGAAATGCGACAAACCCAATTCAGCGTAATTAGGGGCTGGGCGGCGCACAGCATCGACGTGTACCATCCACCCACTGCCAAGGCCGACGAGGGCTTGATTAATGCGGAAAGACACCATTTCGCGCTGCGCATCGGTGCTGCTCGCGTTGTCGTCCCCTTTGTATATCCATGCCGCCATAAATGAGCCGTTTTTACCGACAATGACACCGTCATCGACGACGGCGGCATAATTAAGCAGATCGCCCAACCCGGCGTCCTTGGATCGATACTTTTTGAGCTTCAGCTCCGCATCGACCGACCGGATGCGGGCGAACAGCATAAGTAGCAAGACGACGCCGAGTACAGCAATCATAATCGCGAGTACTTCGATCATCATTGGTATTGTCTCCCTTGGGTATTGGTATTGTCACGAAACGGCGTACTACGCGGCGGGTAATACTTCTTGTAGCGACGGCTCCGCAGATAAACGTAGCGCAGCTTAGGATCGCTCTTTGCCATGAGTCGGAACACGAAGAGTGCGCCGAACCAAAGACAGACGCCGAATACCGTAGCCCTCATGTCCTGAGCACTGAAAATCAGCGCTCCGGCGAGAAGTCCCGAGAACATCACCAATTCCCGATCCCCGCCCATGAATAGGTTGTCTCTATTGCCGGCCCGACGAATGGGAATCGTGCGACCGGCCATGTTACACAACCCTTCCGGTAGCGATAGATGCCGCGTTGTGAGCGTAATTGACTAAACCGTCAGACAGTAAGGCTATTTCGGCGCCGCGACCAAAGAAGGTACCCATCATATTTTGGGCGCCGACCAGTAACGCCATGACCAGGACGATAAAAATCAACGTTCTGAAAAAACCGTTCAGTTCGCCGCCGAAAATAAGCACGCCGCCGGCAACCACAATGCCGATAATCGAGAGCGCAAATGCCACCGGACCGGTAACGGAATTGCGCAGATTCGTCAGCCAACTCTCATAGGGCAGCGAGCCGCCGGTGCCTTCCGACGCAAAGGCCGGTTGCGGCAAAAAGATAACGGCCATGAGCAGTACGAATAGGCTCAGGTACAAAATGCTGTGACGGTCGTTCTGAAGCGATGGAATTGCGAATTGCATAGATGTTTCTCCTAAAGTGATCTTATGTTGTATTGGCCGCCGTGGTATCCGGAAACCTCAATAATTTCCTGAATACGACGGCCTTCCGGGGTTCTGGCGATATGCACGACAACATGAACCGCCTCGCCGATGAGCGGTTCGATGGGTTTGGGGGAATCGGGATGCATGCTGATGAGCATGGCCAACCGATCAAGTCCGGCTCTGGCGTTATTGGCATGCAGTGTTGCCGCCCCGCCTTCATGGCCGGTATTCCAGGCCATTAACAAATCGAGCGCTTCCGGGCCGCGCACTTCACCGACTAAAATCCGGTCCGGGCGCATACGCAGCGTGGTTTTCAATAGCGCCGTCATTGTTACGTCGATGCTGGTGTGATACTGAACGTAATTCTCCGCAGCACATTGGATTTCGCCGGTGTCCTCGATGATGAAGACGCGTTCAGTCGGATCGTTCGCCACCATCTGATTAATAATCGCATTGACCAGAGTCGTTTTGCCTGAGCCTGTGCCACCGATAACCAGAATGTTTCGGTGTGCGGCAACTGATTCAATAATCACTTGGCGTTGTCCGGGGGTCATTATTCCGCCCTCGACATATTGGTCTAACGTGAAAATAGCAACGGCCTTCTTACGGATGGCAAAAGTCGGGGCCGGAACAATCGGGGGAAGCTGACCGGCAAAGCGAGAACCATCTAACGGTAACTCTCCTTCCAGTATGGGTTTTTGACGAGTCACCTCTTTGCCGTGATAACCGGCAATGGTCTCGATGATGGCTTGCGCCTGTGCAACGCGCATGGTGCCAATACACTGCATGGGCTCGCCAAGCCTCTCTTGCCACAGCTTGCCGTCGGCGTTGAGCATGATTTCAACGGTTTTGGGATCGTATAGGGCCGACAAGAGTGTCGCCCCCATGTCGCGTTCCAACTTACGTTTGGCTCGATCACGGGTGTTGTCAGGGTTATCGTTTAATGAGGTCATCGTTATCCTGCAGATCTGCGGATTTAGGTCATGTCTTTTGATAAATACGATATACCGAAAAAATAAAAAATGCAACAGTATAGCGAAAATTTTTCAGGTTGTGGTATCTTTGAGATGTCTGGATATAGTCATGAACCGGGATGGTGTCATCCCGGTGAAATGCGAATTTTAGCGGCTAAAGTTTCCTTAATTAGCTTTGGATGAAGGTTTATTCTATGGGCGTTATATTAAGATTGCCTTATTTTAGCTCTTGTTTCTTCGCCCCATTTTTTGACGATAAAGGCTTTGACTTCCGGAAGAATGACAGACACGCGCTCGTATCCCGGTGGCAGACTATGCATAGCCGTACCGCCCGCCAGCTCATCGAGCGCTGCCTTGTCCAAGTCAGTTGATTCGAGCAGAAGAGGCAACGGAACTTCTAACGCCTTAGCTATAGCCTCCATTACCTTAAGCGATGGATTGCCGGTACCCGATGTGAGATCGGATAAAAACGAGTTCGACACTCCGGATAGATCATGTAATTCTTTTTTGGACATTCCACGCTCGTCCAAAATACGAAGAATGTTGGTAAAGAATATGTAGTTGTACACTGAGTTTACCTTGTTAAGTTTGGCCTATTTTAGCCGCTAAAATAATATTGACGATAATTAAAGGTTTAGCTAAACTTCAATTCGATAAATAAGACGCCTCTCTGTAAGTCAAAATAATCGATCAACACGAAGGACCCACAAAATGCGAGTCATTAAACACCAAAAGACGGGGAATTGCCATGGTTGACGAGACTGCGGTCAAGCTGAAAGCGCTTGAGAGCGCCGCACTGCGACGCAAGATAGAGGCTGTTGCCAGGCCAGGCGAAACTTATGAGCAAGCTGCGGCTAGAATTCGGCAAAACGAAGAAAACACCATTCTTCATAGATCACATACACATCGAGCACCTTCAAGCGACAGACAGGCTGATATTTTCGTGCCGACACGCTATGACGTTGGCACGCGTGACAGCCGAAGCATCATGGACGTCGCAGTATTCCGGTTGTCCAAGCGAGAGAAGCGCGCGGGAGATGTTATCCGATACGATCTGCCGGACGGATATGTCGAGGTCAAGGCCGGTCCGGACGGCATGGCGTCGATTTGGGATTACGACATCGTGCTGATGTTGATCTCTTATTTGACCGATGCCATGAACCGCTATTGTGAAGGAAAGGAAGACAAGCCAGGCCGCACATTCCGTCCACACGTTAGCGAAATTCTCAAGTTCTGCCGAAAAGGCGACGGTGGCCGGCAAATTGAAGAAGTCGAAAAAGCGCTGGATCGTCTGAGAGGAACGACCATCAAGAGTGTGCGCGAGCAACCCGCCATCGGAGGGAAGCGCGGCTTACGCGAAATCAAGGCTGAAGGCTTAATCGGCGATTACACGGTGCTCTCCTACACCGAAACAGGCAAGATTGCGTCTGTTGAAATAGAGATCCCGAAATGGCTGCACCGCGAAGTTACAGATCGGAAGCGTCCGGACGTATTGACTGTCCACCCTGATTATTTCCTGATAGAACCCGGCATCGGCCGCTTCATCTATCGCTTGGCACGCCGGGCCGCAGGCAAAAGCGTGGCTAAGTGGTCGTTTCAACTCATCTACCAGCGCAGCGGTAGCACGGGCACGTTCAAGAAGTTCACATTCACCTTACGCAAGCTGATCGAAACTAACGACCTGCCTGAATACCGACTCGCAGAGGAAAGCGGTCAGGAAGGCCCCTTATTGGTCATAAAACATAAAGAGTCATTAATCGAAAATTAATAGGGTTCCTAATAGACGGCATAAAAAATACAGCGGTTGATACTAGCTGTTAACGTGTGGTTTTGTACTCTGTCAGCAAAGCTAAACTAAGCCATAATCGCCGATATAAACTTGTTTCGACCGTAACAAATCTTAAACTGTGTATAGCCTGTCTATTAGGAACCGAAATCCGTCTATTAAGAACCGGAACCCGTCTTTTAGGAACCCAAATCCGTCTATTAGGAACCAAGGACTTAAGTAAGCGCTTGATTATATGAAACAAATAAGCGTTTTTTTGACCTAAAACTTATTAAAACCATTAAAACTCTTAAAACCCGACTTATCCCTCAATAACTGCTTTCCAGGGTTTTAACCGCTAAATTCCTTTCCTGCGTTCATTCAACTTTATTCATTTCGTATTCTGTCACTGCGTTATGCCCAAGGGGGCTTAAACGCAAAAAAAGAGGGATGTCAAAATAGATAAAAAACGATATAATGAAATAAGTTTGACTAAACTTATTGACTAGCATGGGTATTTCATTTATTAATGCATTTAAAAGCCGGGCATTCCGCTCCGGTCACAACCGTAGGATTGCCGTAAGCGCGAAGCAGAAGGATATTAATCGTTAGCGCCTGAAGGAGTCGGTATTGGCAATTGGCAATCGTTAAAGCGTGGAGAGCCAAGCATGAACATAATCAAGTTTCCTCAAAAGGTGAGTCCGGCCGGAAAACAAGCGCCGGTTCCGACGCATGATCTTACTCGTGAGCCGGTTAAACCAACGAGAGTAAAAATCGTTCTCGACAAAATATTGAGTTTTGTTTGGGTGATGACAGTGCTTGCCTGGCCACTCGTTAAATGGGTGCTGTCAATCGAAATTTTCTTCCAGATGCTGCGCATGATCTACCATTGGGACACGCCCGGCGTTTATGCCGGTTGGACTTTTCTATTGCATTTCTCTGTATTGGTAGTGCTGACCTGGTTTGTCGATTTTTATAGACCGCAAGGCATGAAGCAACGATAAATTTTAGCCGCTAAAAAAATTGATAAGCACTCGTTGTTTGGCAAACAGTTAAATATTGGCGGCTGTAACGCGATTGTTCAACATCAGGATGGAGAATATATGCATGATATCCATGATAGAAAGATTAAGCGAAGCTCAATTCGAAGAGGCCATAAAGGGGTTGAATGTCGGTCGGCAGACCATCGACATAGCGCGGGGGGTACTGGTGGAAGGAAGACCGCAGTCCGAGTTTGTGGCAGCGCTAGGGATATCGAAGGGCGCGGTATCGCAAGCAGTCAGCCGCGTAAAGGCGGCGGTCCAACAAGAGAAGATCCCGGAGGGCTTCGAGCGGGTGTCGGCGGTCCTACCGAAGCATCAAGCGTTTATCGTCAAGAAATGGGCAGAGGACGCAACCAAAAAACTGGAGACAAAGAAATGAAAACACTGGTCACAGCGAATCAAAAAGGGGGCGTTGGCAAAACTTCGACCCTGGTACATCTCGCGTTTGATTTCCTTGAGCGAGGTATGAGAGTTGCTGTGATCGACCTTGATACACAGGCAAACGCGTCTTATACGCTGCAAGAATTTGAAAGCGGCTCTCTTGCCAGTCAGATGTTCACGACTGACGATGACAAATTGCGTGCTTGCTTCAACAACCTGACCGCCGAACCGGCACTATGTTTGATAAGTTCCGATGCGGCTATGGCGAACATGGAAAAGCTCACCATGACGGAAGCGGCAACGAGCTTTAAGCGGAATATCAAAGTATTGGCTGAATGTGGTTTTGATGCCTGTTTAATCGACACCGCTCCGTCTCTTGGCGTCAGTATGGCCGCCGCTCTTTTTGCGGCCGATTATGTTTTTTCGCCCATTGAGCTGGAAGCTTATAGCATCCAGGGCATCAAGAAGATGGTCACGACAATTGTCAACATCCGCAAATCAAATCCCGGTTTGCAATTTTTGGGCATGGTGCCGAGTAAGGTCGATGGCCGAAACTCACGCCACGGCCGACACCTGGAAGAATTGAAGCGCGCTTATCCGCAATTGATGATACCTGTCGGTATTGGCCTCCGAAGCAGTATTGCCGATGCGTTAGCGTCAGGCATGCCCGTCTGGAAAATTAAGAAAACCGCCGCGCGCAAGGCCGCACAGGAAGTTCGTGCGTTTGCAACACATATTTTTGAAAAAATGGAGATGACACAATGAACGCCAAGAAGAAATCGAGCTTGGGCCTAGAGAGCATAGGCGATCTTTCAGAACTTTTAGATCAGCCGGAAATAACTAAGAGCTTCGGCCCACTGGAACTGTCGCTAGAACTGATTGATGAAGATCCGGATCAGCCTCGAACAGCCGATAACCCCGGTTTCTCATCCGAGAGTATTGCAGAAATAGGGCAGACGATCAAAGACCGTGGCGTGAAGTCTCCCATATCGGTAAGGGAGCATCCCGAGATAGAGGGCCGCTACATTATCAATCACGGTGCGCGTCGTTACCGTGGATCCAAGTGGGCAGGAAAGAAGACCATCCCGGTTTTCATTGACAACGATTACAATCACGCGGACCAGGTTATTGAGAACCTGCAACGAAATGAGCTGACTCCGCGCGAGATCGCTGATTTTATCGGTCGCGAGCTGGCGATGGGTAAGAAGAAGGGCGAAATTGCCAAAGAAATCGGTAAATCGGCGGCATTTGTGACGCAGCATGTCACCTTGCTGGATTTGCCGGAGCCGATTGCGCTGATATTCAACACCGGTCGCGTCAGGGATGTAACCGTCATCAATGAGCTGGTGACTGTTTACAAAAAGAATCCCTCTGAAGTGGAAACATGGCTGGACGACGACAGCCTGGACTTGACGCGGGGATCGGTTAAGTTGTTGCGTGAATACCTCGATGACAAAAAACGTCAACAACTAGAGGATCAAGACAGTGACGAAGAGTATTATCCAGATACAGTGGATACGCTAACAGACAAGACCGATGCCGAAACCGTCAAGACTTATTCCGAGACAGTCGATAGAGACGAGGAGCACGACACAGAAGAGCCCAAACATAAGAGGGAAGAGAGGGAGAACGATTCGGACAAGCTCAAGAAAGCGATTGTACGGGTACTGCATGACGGCCGCATCGCCCGATTGGTTCTATCGCGACGACCAACTCAAGACGGTTACGCATGGGTGAAATATGATGATGATGGGAATGAGTTCGAAACTGACCTTGGTAGTGTGCAGCTTATTGCAGTGCTAGAAGGATAGCTCACTCTCCCCTTAAACCCACCAACCCCGCCCTGTGCGGGGTTTTTTTTGCCTATTTGCTAGGATAGTTTGTTTGTTTGTAAGTTAGTTTATTAGTTTGTTTGTTAATTTATTTGTTTATTATTCTATTTATTGCTATAATAAAAGCGTCAAATAACTGTTGAGAATGCCGCCATGAGACCCGTAGAATTTGCCCAAGAAGAAATCATCAAAGCCGGCCAAGAACTGCAAGAATCCGGGCGCAATATCACCGGATTTGCCCTCCGCACCAAGGTTGGTGGCGGCAATCCAAGCAGATTGAAACAGGTCTGGGATGAGTACGTTAGCAGTCAGTCCGTTGTTAAAACTGAGCCGGTGGCAGAACTGCCTATTGAAGTTGCCGACGAAGTGGCGGCCGTCACTAAATCGCTTACTGATCGATTGGCAAGTTTGGCAGTAGAGTTAAACGATAAGGCCGTTAAGGCCGCCGAGCGCCGCGTTGCAGAAGTCATTAGGACCGCTGGCGAGCAGCGCGAACAGGCCGAGCGCGAACTTGCTGACGCCTCTCAGACGGTTGATGATCTGGAAGAACAGCTTGATGAGCTACGGGCTGAGCTAGAATCTGCTCAGGAACGCATTGCGGATATGTCTAGAGAAAATCAGGTACAAGCCGTAGAGCTTGCCAAGGTTCGCGAGCGACTGGCGGCTGCCGAGCAAAGCGCTAGGGCGGCTGCCGAGCAAAATGCGGCAGCGATAAGTAAACTGAATAATGCCTTGGAATCCGCTCAATCGACAGGTGTGCAGTTGAAGCGTGAGAACGATGCGCATGCTGTAGAGCTGGCTCAGTTGCGCGAGCGACTAGCGGCAAGCGAGCAGCGTGCTGTGATGGCGGCCGAGAAGAGTGAGGCAGAGGCGAGTAAGTTGAATAGCGCCCTGGAAGCCGCTCAGAGCGAGAAGAACCAAGTCGCTGAGCAGCTTGCTGTATTTAAGGCTCAGATGGTCGCTGAGCAGAAGGTTCAGCAGGAGCAGCGCAAAGCAAGTGCTCAAGAAGCTTCTCGTCAGGCCGAGCGCTACACCAAGGTTCGCGCTGAGCGAGATGAGGCAGTTAAGGATGCGGCTAAAGTTCGCGAGGAAACCGCTTCTCTTCGTGGACGCATTCAGGCGTTGGAGGAAGTAATGGCTACCCTATCGAAGGATATAAATATAAATTCTCCTAAATAGGGTGATCGTAATGCGTTGTGCGAAAAATAATCAGTAGCGGATAAACTCATGTGACACGTATTTTATAGAGTCATACCTTCATGATTCGCCAAATGCTCCGAGTAAAGACTGGTACCGAGTATAAGACGTTTGGAATGCTTGATGAAGCCGCCGCGTATGCTCGGAAGATGTGGGCTATTAAGGGAGTCATTGACTGTATTTTAGGTGTCGCGGCCCGGTAACATGAAGCACAGAAACTGATTACATCTGTTTTTCAGGACCACATTAACTGAGAATGGGACCGGTGGTCATGCCAGCGGCGCCCTAGGATGGCTCGGACTCAGAAATGGGCGGTATTGGCGATTACGACTCCACCAGTTTCGCAATGGCTTGCATTGGCAATATCAGTCGAAGAGAGTCTGGTAAGCAAATAAAGCCGTTAGCCTCGTAAAAGGCAGCCGCCTGTTCGCTGATGGCATCTACGATGAGCATGGAAGATCCAATAGAACTTGCGCTCGCATAAGCCCGCTTCACCGCATCCGCTAGCAACAGTGCGCCCAACCCCTGTCTTTGTTGACGACTTGCCACGGCCAGACGACCTATAAGGGTTGCACTGACCAAAGGATAGCGCGGGACGTGTTTGCGGGCCGCTTCTGGTACGTCCCCTTGTGCGAGCGCGGTCGCACACAAGGTGTAGTAGCCAAGGACTTCAGTCGGTTCGCGCGGATCGACGAGAACGAATACGCCGTTGATTTTGCGCTTCACATCTTGATTGGCTTGTGTTTTGAAATAGCGATCCAGGCTTTCGACGCCGCAGGCAAAGCCAGCACGGTTGTGATGGGAGCCGAATGGTTCGATTTTTAAGTCTGGCGATATCGCCTCAGTCATTTATGAAATGATCCGCCGTTTGTGCTCGGCCAGTGCGCGAACAAGTCGTTCACTTGCTTGCGGTGGGCTCATGAGCGTATCGAAAAATACCTTTCGGTCAAGCTCGGAAAGTATCAGTGTTTCATGCTCCGCAATGGTTCGTCGTGCAGCATCGGTAAGTGCCGCTATACAAAAGTCAGTCAGTTTTCGTGATTCCAGATGGGCTGCGCGTTCGATTAAGTCCTTGGTTTGTTCATCCAAACGAAAACCAAGTCTTTCTTTGCGTACTGGGTTTTGTGTTAACTGCAAGTTCTTGCTGGACATGGGTAACCTCATTGGTCGTGTTCTTCATATTGGTTGATATTGTACGTCAATATGACGACTTTTCATAGTCATACCATTTCTTCAAATTTATTGGTTCGATGAAACTGCATTCGATTTATTATTCTCTGATGAGCCTAATGGTAGAGTCATTTATTCATGTTTCGCCAAATGCGCCCATCAACACGATACTTAATGAGAAGAGAAGCATTAAAGAAATCGAGAAATCGTGGGGGCGCCTTTGATCGTTACTACCCCTGTTTTTTCTTTTTTTCTTTTTTAATATTTTTTCTTTTTTAAGAGCATTTAAACGATTGTAAATCATAAGGTTGCAAGCGTATTAAGGGAGTAAATGACCGTATTAAAGGGAGTAATTGACTGTCATTAAGGGAGTAATTGACCTCTATAAAGGGAGTAATTGACTGTCATTAAGGGAGTAAATGACTGTATTAAAGGAAAATCTTTCGCCTTTTTCCCTGAATGATATGTCGACAAATTGATTGTCTTTGAGTTTTTTCTTTGGGGGTTAGAGGTCTATGCAATTAGCGTCTTACGAGCATTAAGGGAGTAATTGACTGTCGTAAACCCACCGGTTGAAATTCAATAAAGGGAGAAATTGACTGTATTGAAGGAAAATATTTTTTTAGTTTCCTTTTATTTGGAAATCAAGTATTTGTTTTTGTCGTAGATAAAACTCTTCGTGCCTGGCAAAGAATTTTTTTGATTGATAAAGGGAGAAATTGACGGTATAAAGGGAAAAAAAATTTTAATTTTCCCCATATCGCCGCTTGAGCAAAGACTATCTCGTTGTCGTCAAAGATAACAAAATTATAGAGGCTTCTTATACGCTGTCCTTATCGGAACAGAGGGTTTTGCTCGCTTGTATTAGCCAAATCGATTCGAAAAGCACTTTGCAACCCGACAATAAATTTCATGTGATGGCCAGCGAAATCGTCGACCTCATGGGGCTGGATTCTAGCAATGCCTACCGCGATATGAAGATGGCCGTTGAAAGGCTATATAACCGCACGATTAAGATTGATGGCGAAGACGGCGAAATGCGCTGGATTTACCGCAAGGAATACGTCAAGAACGAAGGCAAAATAACGCTGTACTTCTCGCCCGAGATCATTCCGTACCTTTCCCAGCTATCCGATAAATTCACCGCTTACAAGCTCAAATACGTTACCCAATTCAAAAGCAGCTACTCGATACGCCTTTACGAAATCTTAGTGCAATGGGCATCGGCCGGCGAAAGGGAAGTTAAAGTCGATTGGTTAAGAAAGATTTTCCAGGTCGAGGACAAATACAAGGCGATCAAGGATTTCAAGAAATACATCGTCGAGCCTTCGCTTGCCGACATCAACGAACATTCTAATATCTGGGTCGAATACGGCCAGCGCAAATCCGGCCGGACCGTGACGCATTTTCAGTTTAAATTCGGCTTGAAGAACCAGCCAAAGCCGAGGCAACAATTGACCGACGCCGATATTGAACGCGAGGCGAGGCCGGGAGAGACGAGGGCGGCTGTGATCGCGCGTTTGACCGGTAATTCGGTGGCCAAGGACGCCAAGCCGGGGGAGACGTTCGATCAGGCTTTGCAGCGGAAGAAGGAATTGGCGGATGTTAAGCGGAAGTTGAGGTAAATTGTCAGGTTCCGTCCCATTTTTGCCGGTCGGACTTCTCCAAAGCGGCCGGTCAGCCAAATTCAGTTTTGCGGACTAAATGTCTACAAGGCAGTCACTGGCGACCTCACCCAGTCGGCTAATTCCTGCCGTAGAAAAATCTTTGATCACTGACTGCAAACTGGCTTCCTTGCTGCCAATGTTTTGTCTTGGTGTTGGGTCAAAAATCTAATCGACTTTTGAAAATTGAAGCGTTTTTGTCCGGAATATTGTGTAAGTTAAGCTGGGACTGTATTTTGAACCTTATTATTTGCCCGGAAGATGAGATTTTTTTGATATGACGACAGATTGATCGTTAAAAGTGGACAGATTGATCGTTCATAACGACATGATGCTTTATTTGTCGTTGTATTTGACATCATTCGGGCGTATAGTCAGGCATCTAAATCTTTATGTCGTCATATCATTTTGGATCAGCCCACTTACCTAACCGTCGTAAAATCGAACAAGGTTGTCGAAGCCAGTTACATGCTCACGCTGGCCGAGCAGCGGGTTTTGTTGGCGTGCATAACGCAGGTCGATTCGACGGCGGAACTGTCCGAAAACTTTCGGTTCGAGGTTACCGCTTCGGGCGTAGCGGACCTGGTTGGTCTGGACAGTCTTTCGAACGCTTACCGGGATCTCAAGAAAGCAGCCGAAAAACTCTACGAGCGCAGCGTGATTATCGATCACCCGGATCCGGGTAACCCACAAATCACGCAGCGGAAAACTCGCTGGATCAGCAGCATCGATTACGTTCCGGGAGAGGGGAAGCTGGTGCTCAGCTTCTCGGTCGGCATCATTCCTTACCTATCCCAGCTCTCGAAAGAATTCACCAAGCTCAAGCATGTCGCACGCTTCGAAAGCGTCTATTCTATTCGTCTATATGAATTATTGGTGCAATGGAGTTCTGCCGGCGAACAAGAAATCGAGGTCGAGTGGCTTAAAACGCAATTTCAGGTCGAGGATAAATACAGCCGGTTGACCGACTTGAAAAAGAGGGTTGTCGATCCGGCCATCGCCGAGATCAACGAACATTCGAATCTTTGGGTTGAATACGGACAACGCAAATCAGGCCGGACCGTGACACATTTTCAGTTTAAGTTCGGGCTGAAGAACCAACCCAAGCCGAGGCAACAGTTGACCGACGCCGATATCGAACGCGAAGCGAGGCCGGGAGAGACGAGGGTGGCTGTGATCGCGCGTTTGAACGGTAATTCGGTGGCCAAGGACGCCAAGCCGGGGGAGACGTTCGATCAGGCTTTGCAGCGGAAGAAGGAATTGGCGGATGTTAAGCGGAAGTTGAGGTAAATTGGCAGGTTACGACCCTAAGCGGCCGGACGCGTTTCTCCAAACCGGCCAGTCAGTAAAATCCAGATTCTGCAAACTGGAAGGCTCCAAAGCAGTCAGTTGACCAATCTCAAGTTTTAATTTCTGAAGGGCTGTTTTTCGCCTATAGCCATAAGTATCTACACATCTTTTCCTAAAAATTGCTGAGCGGTTGCCTTCAAACTATCCAGTTCTTCTTGAGAGTAGGCCTCCATGATTTCAAGCATGGAGAGGAAGACCCACAGCCCCGACAATAGTGCTGGATTCGTAAACTCCTTGTTGTGGCGCATTTGCCTGCCGCTGAGCTTGATCAGAAATAGTCTTAATTCAGCCGCTTCCTTGCTTTTGTCGGCGGCTATGGCCCAAACCGTAACACAGGCCATGCTAGCCACCAAGAGGCGTTTGGCAATGGCCATGGCTGATTCCTGTTGCCACGATTCGAGGTGGTGACCTGCCGACTTGACCAGTTTGAAGAAACACTCGATTTGCCAGCGCCAGTAGTACCATAGCGCAATAGTCGAAGCATCGACATCTTTTACATTGGTCAATAGCAGCCATTCCGCCAACACATCACCTTCGTCGGACAAGACGCGACTGACCACCAGTCTTGCCGCTACAGGAATGCCAGGCACAGCCGGCTTTTTGCTTTTCTTCTGACTCGGTTTGGCGGGACGGGTTAGCACCACGTCTGTTTCTGCTACCCACTGCCAATAAGTTTGACCCTGATAACGGACTTCCCGAGTCTTGCTGAACGCCAGCTCTTGCGCCACGGTTTTACAAGCCATGGGCTTAGCCTGGTAGTCCACTTTGGGATTATCCTTGACGCGGACCAGCCAGTGGCTACCCGTCGCTTCCCAGCGGCGGATATGGCCGATGGAATCGCCTTCTCGATCAATCAGGTGCACTAATGGCTTGGCAAAACCTTGTCCGTCCAAAAACTGAATGCAGTCGCTGACTTCATCCAAATGATTTTGAACGATGGGTTGAGGGTTGGCTTCCTGATAGGTCGCGAAACTCCCTTCGCTGCTAACCAGTCGCTGCGCTACCGGCGCCAAGGGCTGTCCCGTTTGGTCGCTAATAATGAGGCTGGTTTGCAGATCGTAGCCGATGTCGGTGTCATGGGTGATCGCGTAAGTGGGGTACGACAACGATTCCTTCATTATTGGGCCATAAGGATTTGACTCTCATGTATCCATAGGTCGTAGAGCAATTCTGGTGGCTGTTTTTCCATATCCAAATCGTACCGACCAAAACGATTGATATGCCAAGTCAAATATGGGCTCAGTGCGGCTATGTGCCAAGGTTCCAGCGGATAGTTTTCACGCTGTAAATCTTGCAATACTCGACTGATAGAGAATACATTGTGGAAAATTAGGCAGTTAGCCACGAGATGGTTGTACTTAATGATTTTGCGCTGCTCATCCCGGTCATTTGTCGATATTGTGCCATCACCTCCGAAAGCTAGCCACTGCGAAAATCCATTGAATGCCTCGCTTTTGTTAGTCGCTGCCTGGATAAGTACACGCAATTCAGAGTCACTGATGTATTTCAACAAAAATTCGGTTCGGATAACGCGCCCAAGCTCACGAAACGCCTGATATAGCCTATTCTTTTTGCTGTAGGTTCCCAATTTTCGCAACAATGTTGACGCAGTAATCCTGCCAGCTTTAATAGAAAGAATTACCCGTAACATATCCGGCAAATGAGTCTGGATCAGTTTCCAGTCAATGGTATCCGAAAACAGCGTATCGATATGCTTGTAAGTGCTGTTTTTGTCAGGACGATACATTTTTAAATCTTTCCAATTACGGATTCTGGGCATCAAGGAAATCCCCAGAAGCGACGCCAGGGCAAAAACCGGTGTACTTTGCGCCTGGGTATCGCCATGAATCGTATCGGGTTGGATGTCGGAAAAGTTTTTGAGCAACCCATCAAGCAGGTAGACCGCTTCCCAGACCCCACAGGGAATGAAGTTTGAGAACAACGCTATATAGGTGTCGGAGACGTGATAATAGCCAATTCCACCGTATCCGCCATAGCGAATGTGGTACTCGGATAATAGATTCTGCTCATACAGATCCCACATGGTGCCATCGACGGAGGCATTTTTGCCAGTCCCCCAGTGTTTGGGCAGGTCGAAACGGTGATAGGCATTGATAATTTCCCGAATCGCTTTTTCAAGGCTTCCCTCTGTTATATGCCGCCAATGAATCCAGGAAAGTTGCCGTCTGTCGACGTTACCCAGTGAACGCGCTGCTTGTGCCGGCCCAAGGTGGCAACCATAGCAGAATGTAGTGGTCAGGTAACGTGAAACAGGGTTGTCGAGCTGTAATCGTTTAGCCCCCATCACTAAAAAAGTAGCAACTCACGTTAAAACATGAAAAGCTATAGGACATGACGTTGAGCGACCGAGACCTTAGCCAAATGGACACGGACTATCTGGATGATTTGCCGGAGGGTGAGTTGCGTCCATTGAGTAAGCAACTGTTGGCGGATCTCAAAGAAGCCCGAGAACGACTCAAACAATCCCCGGATACGAGTTCGCGTCCGCCGTCATCCCGGGAGCCTTGGCAATCGAATCAATCCAGCGCCGAACCGTCGGAAGAAGCGCCGGCAACGGACGACTTGTCGGCACTGGATTCGTCTGAGTCTTCGTCAGATGACTTACCTAGCCAGGACTCGGCAACACCTCCGGCGGCGACCGGTGATAGCGGAAAGCCTAAAAAAGCCGGGCGCCAAGTCGGTAGCCCAGGCTATAGCCGCAACCTGACCTTACCGGTGACACGGACAATTGAGCATCGCCCGGATTGCTGCGCCGCGTGTAGGCAATCGTTTGCCGACAACACCGACTACCGACCCTGGAACGCCCGGTTCGAACTGGAGCTTGAAATCGGCAACGCCGAATCGCCGAAATTACAAATCGAACATAGCCGACATGACTACTTCTCGGCGACCTGTCCCTGCGGTCATCAAACCCTTGCCGAGCCCGGGCGAGGCGCCGACGAAGATGGCTGGAGCGTAGCCCTGAGCGAATGGCATCTGTGCGGCCCTCGGTTGGTTAGCTTTTTGGTTTATCTCTCATTGTCCCTACGGGCATCGCGCCGCAGAATCCAAGCCTATTTGCGCGATTGGCTGGGAATCTACCTCAGCACCAGCACCATCAATCAATGCATTCATGAAGCGGGACGTGCCGTTGCGCCGGTCGTCGACGAGCAGTTGATCGCGGAACTCAAGGCCGCCGGCCTCTTACATATCGATGAAACACCCTGGAAAGAAGCCGGGCAGTTATTTTGGCTCTGGGTCTTTGTCAGCGCACAGACGGTGATTTATCAAGTGGGCAAACGCCATCGTCTCGTCGTGAACCAGCTCTTAGGGGAAGCGTTTTGCGGCTTACTGATGACCGACGGCTACAGCGTCTATCGCATCTTTCCTAGGCGCTTGCGCTGTTGGGCGCACTTGGTGCGCAAGGCCCGAGCACTGTATCAGTGCCTGGATAGCGAAGGACAAGCTTTCGGCGAAGCCTTGTTATTGGCCATGATCCTGTTGATGCGCAACATCCACCGACTCCGCGAATCGCCGCCGGATGCCGAATCCTTATGGGCGCAGAATCAACAGTTGCTGACCTTGCTGCGCTCGCTCTGCGAGACGCACCGAGACATCGCGCATGTTGACAGCCGACAATTAGCCGGCGAATTTCTCAACGATTGGGAGGCCATCGTGCGCGTGGTCGAAACGCCGGCGCATCCATTGACCAACAACGTCGCGGAACGCAGTTTGCGGCACTGGGTATTGCTGCGCAAAATCACCTTCGGTTCGCGGACGGCCCAAGGCAGTCGCGTGGTTGCCTTGCTGGCGAGCGTGATTGATACCGCGCGTTTGAGAGACCTGAATCCTTGGGAGTTTATTGCTCAAACACTGGCCGAACGCCGTAAAAACCAACCCGTCCCTCGTTTGCCTATGCCGGTTTTGGCGTGATAGGAACAGGGGGGGGGCTAAACGATTACGTCGAGCTTGGTGTTGTGGCCGGAAATGGGGCCAAAAAATCGCGTCCAGTTCAACCAGTGTTCGGTGTCACGTAACACACCCAATAAATGCGTGGGTTCCAACCGGTCGGCCACGAGTTGTTCGAAATTACGTAATCCAGCGGGCGTCGTTGCTTTCGTGGGTCGGCGTAAAATAGGTTCGCCACTCTCAATACGCAAATCCGTATTATCGGGGAAAGCGTGGTCAGTTTTTTGAGCAACTTCAGTTAATCGTGCTTGCATGTGCACTACGAAAGCAGCGCCTTCGGTGGGCAATCCGACCATTTCACCATAGGCGGCGATATCGCGGTGATACTCCTCCCAGGAGATGAGCTGGTCACGATAGTCGGCGTAATGATTGCTTCCAAGGATACACAAATCACCGGACTTTAGCTCCATCATCAGCTGCGAAAAAACGCATAGTTCGAAATGGCGACGGTGCAAACGTTTTGGTATTTCATCATGATTGTGCAACTCTGTAACCAAACGCCACCAGGCTTCCGGCATCCAAGAGAGATCAAGACAGGGGGATTTTGGTGTTGTCAGCCATTCACCGGTCTTGTGTTCATTCTCTAGCAGAAAATGCAGCGCCGCCACGAATGTTGTGTCCTGGGTAGTGGTCTGCACCGTGATACACCTGAGTAGGCGAAAAAGTGTTGAGCGATGACTCTTGTAGAAGCGCCACAGAAATACAAAGTAGTTGTCGCCCGCATGAGCGATATGATCATCGCAGCGTTGGAGAATAACATCACCTTGATCTGCCAATAAGGCATCAATTGCTGTGATCTTATCCTGGGCGGATCCTTCGGTGCGGTAGGCAATGACCAAGTCGCGTAAGGTTTGTACTAATTCGTCGGCACGCTGTTGGTTGCGTGCATGATAATCTGCCATGGCATCTTTGCCTTTCTGATGGATGGTCGACATGCGCTTGATGAACATTTCTGCCAAATCGTCCAGCACTCGATACGACTGCACTTTCAGCAACGAAACCGCCAGAGTTAAGCGTTTTTTGGGTTCGATTTCCAACATTCTCGCGGCATCCAAGGTTCTGGCTTCCGCAGCGAAGTGCTGGATTTTTACATCAGGAATATCGGCAAGAACTTGTTGATCAATGTGATACTGGGCCAACCAGGCCTTCCGATCTAACCAGACTTTGAGGTTCGTTAGGGTTGGACTATCAGGTTCCTGCTTGAGCGTATTCCAGGGTGTAAAACGCGATTCTGGTTCAGCTATAAACAGCATTTCGATGCGTTTCTTTTCTTCTGTGCTCAGACTGGCATCCGCTTGCTGATAGAACTGCCGATAGAGAATGGTGCGTGCATGGCGAGCTCCGCGTACCAACGTGTCAAAGGCGGGAAGCTCATATTTCTTACGCACTAATTCTTCAATGCCGACATTGATAAGATCAGCCAACTCTTCTTTTGTCCTGGCCGCTTGGCTCATGGCCAGCATCAGAATATGGCGGGCCTCCTTGTCATAGCAATTGATATGAAGTGTCTGGCGTATGATTTGTAAATGGCGCTTGCGCGTTCCAGACGAATCATAGCCGGCCAGCTCAGTGATAGCGGGTTGAATCTGAGCCACGCCGGCGATATGTTCAATGATAGCCGATGGTACTTGGCTGATTGGAACAAAATATCCTAGGCGTTGAAAAATCTTCAAAAGAACTAGGAATCCCAACTGGGCAACCGCCCCACGGGTTACTTGATTAGCCAAGGATAATTCATCCACATTAGGCGTATAAATGATAGCCAAATCGCGAACTGAAACATGACTTTTTAGTCGCGGGTATGCGGTTTCTTGAATCGTTGGCAAGGATAAAGAACCTTATTGAAAGCAAAAGTGATTAGATCAATAGGCTGACAACCTGTACCATAAAAACGACCGTTTTTATGGTACAGTGACTTAAACGCGTAAAACGCCAAAATTAAGCCGATTTAATAATCAATTTTATACCATAAAACCCATATACTAAATCAACGTACCAATATTTTTATATGAGTTGAGTTTCATGGTACAAACTGCCTGTTGAAAAGGAGCCGCTTTTTATGTTCGTTGGCTATGCCCGGGTTTCAACTGCCGACCAAAATCTTGATCTTCAACAAGATGCACTCTTAGCGGCAAAATGTGGGCGCATTTTTACCGATACGGCCAGTGGCGCCAAAGCGCAACGCCCAGGATTAATTGAAGCGCTTCAATGCTGCCGACCTGGAGATACACTAGTTGTTTGGAAACTTGATCGGTTGGGACGCTCTCTTCCGCACTTGGTGGAGACGGTACGTGACCTTATTGCCAGAGAGGTCGGATTCAAAAGCTTACAAGAAAATATCGATACAACCACTTCCGGTGGTAAGCTTATTTTTCATATTTTCGCTTCGTTGGCCGAGTTTGAGCGGGACATCATCCGCGAGAGAACCCACGCCGGGCTTTCATCTGCACGGGCACGAGGCAGAAAAGGTGGCAGGCCAAAAGGGGTGGATGAAAAAAAACGTAAAGCCGCGCTGGCATTAAAGAAAGATCCAGGTCGGAGCGTTAAGGAAATTTGCGATATCCTAGGTATTTCTCGCAACACCTATTACAAATATACGCAGTCAGAGGACAAATTAGCAGAGGCACCGCAGAAAATACAACAGTCAGAGGATAGTGCGAACACAAATATCACCAAAGTGATGAAAGTCGAATTATGTTTGCAGATTGAAAACAATAGTAAGTTTGTGCGCGGAAAAGGCAAGGTACGGAATGAAATTGAACAATTCATTCTTAAGCCAGTTTGCTATGGAAAAATTGGATAAGCATAACTGCCGATATATTCTTTCGATCCCTTATACCTCAGACGAAGAGCTCGACAGTATTATCTACGATGAAATAATGGCTGAAGCCGAACACACAGCTGACATGCGTCATTGTTTTATAGAGGCGGATATTTTTTCTGTGGACGATCCAGAACGAAGCTGGTGATGGTCGCATGAGTCCAAAATCATATCAATGCAACCTTATGGCCCGAAAATGAAGGAATCGTTGTCGTACCCCTAAGTGTCCGGTTTGTTGGCATGTTTGTAACTCAATCGGGACCAGTCATGAATGCATAAAGCGAAGTTCAGGCAATGAGCCAAGATGCCTTGGTGCGCGGCGACCGTGAGCGGTTCTTGGAGCTTCGATAGACTGACCGATTCGTTTTGGTAGAAGCGCCACGCCGCTTGAGTGCTGGCAAAGCTGCTGATTTTGTCAGGCAACGCTTTTAATCCAGCACTCAGGCGTTCACTTGAATTCATGTGTTCAATCACCAGGCGCTGGTAGCGGTCGTTTAGGCGTGAGTCCACGCCGGATAGGCTTTTTTAAAATCATGCGACATCATGCCAAAATTTACGACAAGTTGTGTAGATACTTATGCCTATAGCCTGACAAACAATAAGACTGACAAACCATCATGATTGTGGGAACAACACGTCGAGCTGGGGTCGTTTAGGCAGGATTTGTTTTATCGTCTGAACTTGGTGCGTTTATGGATGCCGCCGTTGGCGTAAAGTCCAGAAGACCTGCCGCATCTGGTGCAGTTGATTCTGAAACGTCTGAACGAAAAATACGCGAAAAACGTGCAATTGGTCAAGCGAGGTGATGGGGCAAATCTGCGCCTAAGCTTGGCCTGGCAACGTTCGTGAGCTGGAAAACACCCTGGAGAGGAGCGTGTTGTTCTGCAAGGGTAGCGAATTGACCCGTCTTGAATTGGATCAAAAACCGTTTACTGCAACAGGCGTCGACTGGAACGCCCAGAAGCAGACGCTGAGCAAGTATTTCTGAAGCAAGCGATGCAAAGCCATCGCGGCGACGTCAAACAAGTTGCTGCCGCCATGGGACTGACGCCTAGAGCGGTATATGGCAAGCTGAAAAAATACGGCATCCTCTCCGGCCAGTTTAAATAACTGAATCTTACTCATCCGCCATGCAACTTTCGCTATTTAGCCCGGATTACAGGCGCGACTTGTTCAGCTTCATAATTGCAATGATTACCAAAATAAAAGTAATGTCTAATATACTGAATCAATCTTGGCGCACCTAAAATCTAAGGAACCTCCTATGAAGATTAAATTTATTCTACTGTCACTTTTGGTCATCATTTTATTTTTCCCCATTTCCAATCTGATGGGGTTACAGGGCGAAAACGAAGTGATTGCCGTAATTACGAACACTTCCGACAGTTTTACCAAGGTGTCGCTGATTCTGCAGAACAAGTGCGTGGATTGCCATGCGCCCGGCATGCTCAGAAAGCCTTTTTACGCCGAGCTTCCTATCGCCAAGCCCTTGATGGAAAAAGATATGCAACAGGGCAGTGCCAGACTTAGCTTGTCGAAAACGCTATTTAGCGGCGAAGAAGTCTTTACACCTTTGATGCTTGCCAGGCTGGAGCATGTGGTTCGTAACGGCAGTATGCCGCCGACGCAATATTTGTCGATGCACTGGACCGATAGTTTGAGTGCCGATGAAAAGCAAATCTTGCTCGCCTGGATCGCAGAAGAACGGGCCAAATTGCCTTGGAGTGTAGACGCTGCGCCCGCCTTCAAAGGTGAACCGTTACCAACATTGCCGCTGGCGGTCGATCTGGATCTAGATAAAGTGGCATTGGGTAACAAACTGTTCCATGAACGTCTGCTGTCCGGCGATGACACGTTAAACTGCGCATCCTGTCATGACTTGACTCGTGGCGGCACCGACCAGGCTAAGGTCTCCACGGGTATTCGCGGCCAACAGGGGCCGATCAATTCACCGACTGTCTACAATGCCATGTACAACATCGCTCAATTTTGGGATGGTCGCGCCAAGGACTTGCAGGAGCAAGCCGCCGGCCCGGTTGCCAATCCCTTAGAAATGGGGGCGCAATGGGATGAAGTCGTCGAAAAACTTAAACAGGTTAGCGAATATCAAGCGGCCTTTGAAAAAATATATCCGCAACAAGGGCTTAACAAAGCCACAGTCACCGATGCGATTGCGGTTTTTGAACAATCGCTAGTCACCGGCAATTCCCGCATTGATCAATATCTGCGTGGCAATACGACTATTCTGACCAAAGACGAATTAGAAGGCTACGAGCTATTCAAAACCAACTGTGCATCCTGTCACGCTGGGCCTGCGTTGGGAGGATTGTCCTACGAAAAAATGGGCGTCAAGCGAAATTATTTTACTCAGCGCGGTAGCGTACAGACAGCAGTGGACAATGGTCGGTTTAATGTCACTCATCAGGAGGCAGACCGTTATTTGTTTAAAGTACCCGTGTTGCGCAATATCGAACTGACTTACCCCTATTTCCATGATGGTTCGGTGCTTAGTCTTGCCGATGCAGTCCGGATTATGGGCGAAGTCCAACTCGACAAAACTTTTACCAACGAGGAAATTGCCAAAATGGTGGCATTTTTAGGCACTTTGACGGGTGAATACAAAGGCAAACCGCTTGCTCATTTGACGGCTGCAGACATCCAATAAAATTGTTTTGTGCTATGTACTTCAATCCTTGTTAGACATGAGAAGACCATGAGAAGAATCTATTTTTTAGCGCCGAACCTTGAAACCACGCATCAGATTGTCGATGAGTTAAGGGCGGAAGGTATCGAAGATCGGCATATTCATATTTTGGCAAAACGTGATACGCCGCTAGGCGACATGCCGGAAGCCTCAGTATTCGAGAAAACCGACTTTATACCAGCAGTCGAACGCGGCGCCGCACTTGGAGCAACCACAGGTTTGCTGGTGGGTCTTGCCGCCATGCGCTTTGCCGGTTTTGCGATTGCCGGCGGACCCGTGCTGGGGGTATTGGTTTACGGCGCCACGATAGGCGCAATGATGAGTGGTTTGGCAGGTCTTCAGGTGGGCAATTCCAGGGTCAAGGATTATGCCGATGCAATTGAGCATGGCCAGCTACTGGTTTTGATTGATATTCCAAAACAGCGTATCGATGCCATTAAGCAGTTAATTACCAAACACCATCCAGAAGCTGAATTTGAAGGCATCGAACCGATTATGCCGCCCAATTATATTTAAACCGCCTAAAACGAATGTGGCTTTAGGTCGCAACTAGCGAGAATTACCATGAAAATTGCCGTCGCCAGTCAAAATCGAAAAGAAATTACCGGCCACACCGGTATGTGTAGGAAGTTCTGGATTTATTCCATCGAGAACGACGCGATCGCCGGAAAAGACATGCTGGAATTGACCAAGGATCAGTCGTTCCACGAGACATCACCCTTGGAGCCGTCGCCCTTGGATCACGTGCAGGTGCTCATTGCCGGCGGCATGGGTACCGGCTTGGCCAGACGCTTACAACGGAAAAACATTCAGGCCTTGATCACCAAGCAAACCAGTCCAGATCAAGCCGTCGAGGATTTTTTAAACGGTACGCTGAAAACCGAAGCGCTTGAACCACACGAGCACGGGCATGAACATGGACATCATCACCATGATTAAACCTACGCTCAAATGTATGTAAACCCGGTCATATTTTGAATTTTGAAGCGATCTCTATAGTTCGCATGCGTCAGTCAGACATCGTTAAACCACCTTTGGAGACAAGATGAAGATTTCTACAAAATGTCGAGCTATCTCATTAGCTCTCATTGGCGTCATGCTGATCGGTTTGTGCAATCATGCACAGGCGGATAAGCTGGATCTTGGCAAAAGGGAATACGATTCCGCCTGCGCCGTTTGCCATGGGCTGACAGGCAAGGGCGACGATGGTCCGTTAAAATCTCTGCTAACCCGTCCGGTTCCCAACCTGACGGTATTGGCCAAGAGTAATAAAGGCGTATTCCCATTCGACAAAGTCTTCCAAATCATAGATGGCCGCCAGGAAGTTGCAGCTCATGGGCCACGTAACATGCCCGTCTGGGGCAACGCCTTTAACAACCAGACTTCATTGTATTTCGATAATTATCCACAACAGGACAGCGAGTCGGCCGCTCGTAGTCGCATTCTGGCATTGACGGAATACCTGTATCGACTGCAAAACTAATAGGTTTTGGCATTTCCTTGATGGGCAACTGCTGCTTTGGCGATGACTTCTGAGCCGCCCAAGTAGTAATGCTGAATCACCCTGAGATTGTCATCCAGTTCGTAAACCAGCGGAACACCCGTGGGGATGTTGAGCTCAGTTATCTCGGTATCGGAAAGATTATCAAGGTATTTGATTAGCGCACGGATACTGTTGCCGTGGGCGGAGATCAGCACGCGCTTGCCCGATAGGATGGTGGGTTCCAGCACCGAATGCCAATAAGGTAACACGCGTTCCAGGGTGAGCTTCAGCGACTCGGCTACGGGCAATTGTTCCGGAGTCAGATCGGCATAACGACGGTCAAGTTTGGGATGTCGCTGATCATTCAATGCCAGCGCAGGAGGCAATATCGCGTATGAGCGGCGCCAGATCTTGATCTGAGCTTCGCCAAACTTGTCAATCATCTCAGCCTTGTTGAGTCCTTGTAAGGCGCCATAATGACGTTCATTCAACTGCCAGGCGCGAATAACCGGAATCCAGTCCAGATCCATTTCTTCCTGAATGCGGTTAAGGGTGCGGATAGCGCGTTTTAATACCGATGTAAAAGCCAGGTCAAATTCATAGCCTAACTCGCATAAAAGTTTACCGGCGGCACGGGCTTCGGCACGCCCCTGATCGGACAAGTCCACATCAGTCCAACCCGTGAAGCGGTTTTCAAGATTCCAGACACTTTGTCCATGACGAATCAGAACCAGTTTAAACATAATCAAATTCTTGAGTTCATCAAAGCCGAACCATGGTTAAACCCAGAGATGCGTTCAATATGTCAAAGTATTCATGTTTTATCCAAAATGAAACCAGGCAATCGTAGCAATCCCTGCCAGTAGCAGTAATAACTGACGCAGCGCAGCCACAGTGTTTACCTGCCTATGCAGCATGGGAATGAGATCAGCAGTCGCAATATAGATAAAGCTGGCCGCTGCAATCGCCAGAATATAGGGTGTTGCTTCGCGTATCTCGGCCAGCCAGTAATAGGCGATCAATGCACCAGGCAGGGTGGTGATGGAGGAGAGTCCATTCATCAGCAACGCCTTTCCTCGGCTGTAGCCGCTGTCGAGGAGAATGGCAAAGTCGCCAACCTCCTGGGGTATCTCGTGGGCAATCACTGCCAATGCTGTGGTGATTCCCAAGGGCATGGATGTCAAAAATGCAGCTGCAATCAGCGCTCCATCCACAAAGTTGTGAAAGGCATCGCCAATCAGAATTAACGATGCGGCCCGGTCATCTACTTGACCCTCAGCATCATGGCTGTGACGCCAAATGACCAGTTTCTCCAACACGAAAAACCCCACCATACCTGCCAGCGTCGTAGCCATCACCGAAACGGCCGGTGCTTTTAGCAGTGCATTGGGAAGCATACCCAGGAATGCGGCACCGAGCAGAGTCCCGGTCGCATAACTGATCAAACAAGGGATAAGCACTTTGCGAATGCTTTTAGGGAAAAACAAAAACAAGGCTGCGCAACCAACAGCTCCGATACTGCCTAAGGCACTAAATCCCATGATCCATAACAACATTTATCGTCTCTTTTTGAATTACGGTTTACGCTCAGGGCTGTTGTTCAACAACGGTTTCGGCAGCATTTTCTGAATTGATCAGCAATGGCTCTGCCGGACTCATAGGCTTTCGACAGGTAATTTCATCCATTTTCTGAAACAAAGGCCCGATCGGAGAATTTTCAATGCCGGTGAAATACAGACGGCTGGCATTGACCACGACAAAGACCGAACTGAGATGATGAAATAGCGCGGCCAAGATAGGGTTAAGCACACCGAGGGTTGCCAGGGTTAGCCCAATCGCATTAAAGCCCATTGCCCAGGTATAATTTTGCTTGATAATGCCGCCCATTTTTCGGCTGAGTCGCAGGATGGTAATCAAGTCCTTGGCGTCGTCGCCTAGAATCACAATATCGGCCGACATGACCGCCAAACTGACATTCTTGTGCCCGCCTATGGCAATGCCGACATTAGCCGCAGCCAAAGCCGGAGCATCGTTGACGCCGTCACCCACCATGGCAACTTTGCCTTGCAATTGCATTTTCTTGACTAATGCGGTTTTGTCATCCGGCTTGAAGTTGTAAAAATAACCATCAGCACCGATGTATTCAGCCACCCGCTTGGCTTCGCTTTCCTCATTGTCACCCGTGGCCAGCAGTACCGTTTCGATGCCACATTCATGAATAGCGGTAACCAAACCCTGCATTTCGGCACGGATAATGTCGCGAATAACAATGACACCTTTAACTTCGCGGTTAACAGCCACCCAAATCGCCCGACCGGTGTAATCTAAAGGCGGTAGTTCGATGTCCAGTTGCTGCAGGGTTTCCTGACTACCGATCAATACGGTATCTGCGCCGATTCGAGCTTTTATGCCACGGCCCGGCAAGTCTTCAACCTGGGTTACGTTTAACAAATGCGATACACCGTGCCCGTTGGCATACGCGACGATCGTATTGGCAATGGGATGTTCGAAACGGGATTCAACCGATGCGCATAAGGTCAACAAGTCCTGCTCCGGCATGGCGAGGGCAATCACCTGGCTGACTTCCAGCACGGCCTTGGTGACGGTGCCGGTTTTATCCAAAATCAGGGTTTTAATATCCTGCATATTTTCCAACGGCTCGCCGCCGCGTGCCAAAATGTTGCTACGCGCCAAGCGCCCGATATTGGCGGCAAAGGCAGTGGGCGTTGCCAAGGCCCAGGCACACGGACACACCACGGCAAGCGCGGTTGCCATCAGATGCAGACTGCCAGTCATAAACAACAGCAAAAAGGCATAAGCCGTGACGCCGAGGATGAGCATCTGCACGGTTAAATCGGCGCGTTTCTGTAAGCTGGATTTTTGCTGAAGACCGGCTTCGATTTCCCGCGTCATAATCGCAATAAACGCTTCATTGCCGTTTTTTTCCGCCACCACCTTGAGCGGCGCGGTTAAATTCAATGTACCGGAAATCACTGCATCGCCGCGTTGCTTAAATACTGGAAACGGCTCGCCGGTAACAAAGGCTTCATCGATGGACGACTCACCGTCGCTGATAAGCCCGTCGACAGTGATCATGGCGCCTTTGGCGACAATGATCACATCCTGCTTTTGCACCTCCAGCAGCGGAATTTCATGGATTTGATCACCGCGCAGGACTTGTGCGGTTTTCTTGCTGTCCTGGATGAGCGCTTCGATTTTTTCCCGGTTTTTTCTAATAATCGTAAACGAGATATACAACCCCAAGCCGATAAACCAAGCCACCATCGCACCGCTCAACGGCTCCCCGTCAAGCAGGGTGACGATCATCACCAAGACGATTAACAATTCGGCTGAAACCTTGTGCATCAATAAGATGGTTTTTAACAAGGCTTCCAGATAAAGCGCCAGACAGATCAGATAAAAAGGGATGCCCAGCCAATAAAGCACCGGCATGTCATAGAAGGCATCCAAAGCAAAACACACCACCGGAATGACAGCGGCAATCACGCGCAACAACATAATGTCGCGAGCAGGGCTGATTTTCAGCAGTTGGGCATCAATTTTGTCGAAATAAGTTTTATAAGGCATTCGTTAGTCCTTGGTTGAAGGTTTAATGGCGTTGTTGGACATAGAAGCTTGATGCTGTCCGCCCCAATAACGAAATATCAGCACCACAGCGATTATGATTAACGCAATCATTGTCAGCCATGCCATTGAGGTTCGCGGATGCTGGCTATAGGTCGATAATTGATAAAACAGCGTTGCAGTCAGATAGGCTAGACCGGTGGACCAGAACACCATGAATACCGACCAGCGCAGGCTGGATTCTCTATAAGCAGCCGCCAAGGTGGCAATACAGGGAAAATAAAGCAAAATAAACAGCAAATAGGCAAAAGCGCCTACTTGTCCTTCAAAATGAGTATGCAATTCGGCAATAAATGTATTTTGGCTAGTCGGTTGCGTTACACCAATCCCGATCATTTTTTTCAGCCCCATGGGGATTGTCATAAAAGCCCGTTTGACCGCACCATAAAGATTAAATTCTTGCGCTTGAAGAGCTGCTTTAGCGGCGGGACTTTCCGAGTAGATGGTTTTCAGCGTGCTGATCACGACGGCTTTATGCAGAATGCCGGTAAATAACGCAACGGTTGCAGGCCAATTATCTTCTCTGATACCCAGTGGCGCCAGCGTCGGCGTCAATGCACGCCCAGCCGCACTGAGCACTGAATGTTCAATATTATTCGCTTGATATGAGCCGTCTGTTCCCAACGAACTGAGCAGGTTCAAGATCACCACCATGGTAATAATGATTTTACCGACCCGCACCATAAACGCCTTGAGACGAGTCCAGCTGTTAATCAACACATTTTTCAGCTTCGGGATGTGATAGCTGGGGATTTCCATCATCACCAGAGAGGATTCCTCTTTCTGAAAACTGTGTTTCAGCAGGAACGCCGTCAGCAATGCAGCCACAATCCCTATCATATAAAGTACAAACACCACTATCCCGCCGTTATCGGGAAAAAAGGCGGCGGCAAACAGGGTAAATACCACCAAGCGAGCACCGCAAGTCATGAAGGGATTCAACACCAGACTCAAGAGCCGATCACGCGGACGCTCCAGTGTGCGGGTCGCCAGCATGGCCGGGACGTTACAGCCAAAGCCCAGGATCATTGGTACAAAGGCTTTGCCGGGCAGTCCCAATACCCGCATGAAACGATCCATTGCAAAAGTCGCTCTGGCCATATAGCCGGATTCTTCAAGTACCGAAATAAACAGATACAGAAATCCCAGAATCGGGATAAACGCAGCCACCTCCCGAATGCCGTTACCAACACCCGAGGCAATCAGCGTTATCAGCCATTGCGGGCTGTTCATCAGTCCTAAAAAATCGCCCAACCCGTCCACAAAAAATGCCTGCGCCAGATCGTTAAAAAACGGCTTGAAGACCCGACCGAGTTTAATGGTGAAGGTGAACATCAAATACATCACCCCGAGGAAGATCGGAATGGCTAAAAAACGATGTAAAACCACGTTGTCGATTTTATCCGACAGACTCCGAGCCTGCCCGGATTGTCGGGTTAGTGTCTTTTGTACCAGAAAGCTGATAAATCCGTAGCGGCTGTCAACAATCACGATATCCGCATCTTCGGCGGCTTTTTCTTCAATCTCGCCGCGCAGTTTTTCCGCTGTTTCAGTCAGCACAGCATCGGCATGGCTTAGCGCGAAACCGTCCCGTTCCAGCAATTTGCCTGCAAACCAGTGCGAATCGCCAAACCGGTTGGCTAATTTTTGTTCAACTAATGGCGAGAGCTTATCCAGCGCAGCTTTGACCTCCAGCGGATAGTCGATAGAAAAAGTCGACAGCGTTTTCTTTTCGGCTAACTGGTTAATCCTCGCTTTCAAGGCGCTGATGTCATTTACCTGTGTTGCGATCAACGAAACCAGGGGACAACCCAGGTTGCGGGCCAATTCATCACTATCGATTGTGATACCTTGGCCTGTGGCATCGTCCATGTTATTCAAAACCACCAGTATCGGCAGTTCCATTTCCAGCAGTTGTATCGTCAGGTACAGGTTATGTTCGAGATGGGAGGTGTCGACGATATTTATGATCAGGTCGGCCTGCTGGGAAAGGATGTAATCCCTGGCGATTTTTTCATCCAAAGCAGTAGCCGTCTCGTTCACGTCCAGCGCATAGATGCCGGGTAAATCGACGACTTTGATGGCTTTATTTTCGTAACGGTAAAAACCGATTTTTTGTTCGACAGTGACCCCCGCCCAATTGCCAACATGTTGACGGGCACCGGTCAGACCATTGAAAACAGTGGTTTTACCGCAGTTGGGATTGCCGATGACAGCGATGGTGTATTCCGACTTTTGTTCCAGTGTTGGCTTTGAACGGGGTGCTTCGTTTTTAATGCGCTCAATTTTCAATCCAGCCACCTCACCCCGGCGCAGACTAAGATCGGTGCCACGCACTCTGCGCACCAGTTCAAATTCAGTGCCGGGCGTTAAACCCATAGCCAGCAGTTTCTTTTGATAAGGCAAAAAGTTTTTCCGGAAACCTACCACGCGTCCCCGATCACCCTGTTTCATGTCACCTAAATTGATACACATTTGAAACTTCCCTGAAAAAGCGTGCGGAATTGAGCCGTGCGGAAGATAGTCAGAACAGCATTGTTCGTTTCGTCACACCCGCATTCGCGAGAATGGTTCGATCTAAATCAGCGCGACACCCTAACCGTGTTTTCTCATGCCACCTTTACCCTGTCTCGAAGCGTTGCGTTCGAAAGCCGGCAAATGACGGTCACGGGAAGCGGATTGCAGGTTTTCCAATACCCGGCGAATATCAGGTTCCGGACTGGCAGCGATCAGCTGGTCATACATCGCAGTATTGGCTTTTTCGTCAGCGACTGCATTCAGGCAAGCTTGTTCAAACGTGTCTGGAACAGTAATCCGTTCAGACCATCTATGTTCCGGTACCGGTATTTGATATTTCTCAAACAATGCAATTAGGGCGTCGACATGACGGCCCTCGGCCTCAACTATGTTGATGAACGGGCGGACCGGGCCGAACTTTTCATTCACTTTCCGGTAAGTCGCCCGCGATTTGTATTCATCTTGCAAAGCGTCAGTTAAGCGATGAGTTATGGTTTGGTGCATGGTGGTTCTCCTATAATTTTTTGGGGCTGCGTCCGATGATGGCGGATATTTGAATTTTGGTCTTTCAGATTTGATCGTCGTGCTGGTCGAAACCGTGCCTTAGCCAGTCATGTGAGTGTTTGAAAACTTAAAGTCTCCAATGATTGATGTCCGACCACATTCCATAAATCGATCACTGACACCTCGGGGTGGTGATGGTCGTAGCCCAGCATGCTGACCGATGCGGTTCCCAACGGGAAATGACTGGATTCAGTGATCGGTAATCCGATCCAGCGCGCCGCCAGAATGCCGCCGAACTTGCCATGTGAAAACAAAGCAACATTGCCCTTTAATTTGCGCAGACGCGCAATCAGCCGATCAGTACGCTGTAAAATTTGTGCAGGCATTTCACCGTTTGGGCAACCGTCTGCCAGTACGTTCCAGCCTGGGTGTATTTTCAGAATCTCAGCCAAACGCAACCCTTCATAATCACCAAAAGCCCATTCCGCCAAATCCGGCTCGATTTCCGCAGCTCGATTCAGCCCGACCAGCTCACAGGTTTGCTGGGCACGCTGCAGCGGACTGCACAACACCTGGGTAAAATCAATGTCGCGGATGTGCCTACCTAGTTCACGGGCTTCATTCTCGCCATTTGTGGTTAACGGAATATCCGAACTGCCTGTGTGACGACCGGAGACCGCCCACTCGGTTTCGCCATGACGAATCAGGTAAAGGTGCAAACGGATCTCGTCATTGTTCAATATAGCTTTGTCATTTAGGGTGTTAGATTGTGGTATGTTCACTTACACATGCTCCGGTTCTGTCACAATAACTTTGAAAACGCCTGTTTCGAATAAGCAGACGCATCAGCCTGCAAACTGGACGAATGTTCCCTGCCAGCTTATAAAATGCTCTGCAATGATGGTTGGGGAAGTGCTGACTAGATCGTCATCCCCGCGCAGGCGGGAATCTTCTATGCTTTTGATTTTATGGTGTCCCGCCTACTTCTAATGGGGGGGCGGAATTGATTTACTCAGCGATTCCTTAGGTCATCTTTTGCCCTGTTCGTTTGGTCATGAGCTTCATGCGGATTAGCGCTAGGTCCCCAAAACAAACTTAGCCAAACGCTTGGTCAACGACAGAACAAAATAATGTTGGCTATAAATGCCCAATCAAGGTATCTCATAGTGCTGCATTCTTTGGAGTGCAGTCTGTTCGCTATCTTACATAGCGCAGTAAATTACGAAGGTTAAATCAACCTAGCGATGATTTGAAAACCCGTTGCAGAACTTTCTCAGTCACCTCGCTGTGCCCGCCAGCCACGATCACTTCCGTTCTACAATCGGTTCCCGACCCGCTTCGGCATAGCGCGGCTTGGCCGGCCAAAGGCTGCGCGTTCGCCTGGGTGCAGCCTTTGGTTGATATCGGGTTAGATTTCGTTGAAAGTGCCTTCCAGGTAAAGTGTTAGAGCTAATTTAATCTCATCGCGGATTTTTGCAGCGTAACCAATTGCGTCCATTGTTCAGAGGTCAAAATGTTTTGCAACAGGTCGCGGCATTTGGTTTTTAGCTCTGCCAAAGTGCGGCGCATCACCGCTATTTCATCAAACTTTTTCATCATGTTTTCTAGGTTTGTGCCGTCCATAGAGGCTTCTGCCAATGTGTGTTCAGCAGCCACGATGTCCGCAGCCAGTTCTGTTGCTTTAGTGTGATGTTCTTGACGCCACTCATCGACCTTGGCTTCTTGTTGATCATTCAGTTTAATGGTGCCAGCTTCTTTTTTCATGATAGCCATGTAGTTAGGCATCGGGTGGGCGTGCATCATATTTTTCATGTTAGCTTGCTGATTTAATCCCATCGCGGATTTTTGCAGCGTAACCAATTGCGTCCATTGTTCAGAGGTCAAAATGGTTTGCAACAGGTCGCGGCATTTGGTTTTTAGCTCTGCCAAAGTGCGGCGCATCACCGCTATTTCATCAAACTTTTTCATCATGTTTTCTAGGTTTGTGCCGTCCATAGAGGCTTCTGCCAATGTGTGTTCAGCAGCCACGATGTCCGCAGCCAGTTCTGTTGCTTTAGTGTGATGTTCTTGACGCCACTCATCGACCTTGGCTTCTTGTTGATCGTTCAGTTTAATGGTGCCAGCTTCTTTTTTCATGATAGCCATGTAGTTAGGCGAGCCGCTTGGGCGGGAATCCAAATTTATCAGTATAGCCTCCCGGGCCCGGGCTTGGGATTGATCTCTTTTAATCCCTAACCGGCCCCTGCCTGACCCGATATCTATGCTCTTTTATTCTCTCCCCCAACTTCCACGCCCGCAATATACTCCAACCCCCGCCCACCTATTTTTTACACTTACTTTACTAATTTAAAACTTGTCCCCCCTTCTCCCCATTCCCCCATATCACACCCGGTTCTTTTTTTTTATAAATTTTATTGTTTTTTTTTTTTGTTTTGCTTCCCCCCCCGCTCTCCTCCCCCTCCTCCACTACACCCGGCCCTATTCTCCTTTTTTTTTTTTTTAATATACTTTTTTTGTTTCAAACCCCCGCCCCCTTGTGTTTTATTTTTATTTTATCTTTTTTCCTTTTTTTATATTTTCATACTTTTTTTCGCTTACATTATATTTTTCCCCGCCTCGCCCTGTTTCCTCGCGTTTTTTATTATCCTCTCGCCCGCCGTTTTTCTACTTTTTCCCTCTTCTGCCCCTCGCCTTTTTTTT
This sequence comes from Methylotuvimicrobium alcaliphilum 20Z, assembly GCF_000968535.2. Taxonomy (NCBI): domain Bacteria; kingdom Pseudomonadati; phylum Pseudomonadota; class Gammaproteobacteria; order Methylococcales; family Methylococcaceae; genus Methylotuvimicrobium; species Methylotuvimicrobium alcaliphilum. The sequence continues at coordinate 25 of NC_016108.1, read as the reverse complement.
TTTTTCTTTTTCCTTTCTTTTTGTT